>CAIXAQ010000207.1 GCA_903917425.1 uncultured Bacteroidales bacterium | reverse complement strand
GTCACTAAGGTAAGTAAAGTAGCCCGGGCTATACGACAAGGGTTGTATTTCGTTGGCCAGCCTGGTTTTGGTTACCCTGTTAAGCACATTTTTTCCTGAACCTTTTTCGTAAATAAACAGGTCGTTGTTTTCCATCCCATCATACGATCGCTGATTCTCTTTTACGAAACGTATTGTGTCGTCGGGTCGGTTAGAACTAAAAATTATCTTATTACTCCTTCCCAAATACCTGGGATTGAAATCATTATATACATCCTGCGTGATCGGTTCGGCTATATTGGCGGCAATGTTATAGGTATAAATATCGGATTGCCCATGCTCGACTGCCGACATAACAAACGATCGACCGTCGGGTGAATATGAAAAATCGAGAACTTTCTGGAAGTTGAAAAGATTCTGGTGTTGCCACTTTCGGGTTTCATTATCATAAAAATACAGGTAGAGCAGCCCTTTGCGTTCCATGATCATGGCAATCATTTTTCCGGTGGGATGCCAGCTTAGCAAGGGGTACGAATAGTCAACTTTTTCGTCAGTGCGAAAACCGGTGCGAAAAATCCGTTTCTTCTTACCCGAGACCAGGTCATATAAATATACTTTATACAAACCCTTCTCATTTACTGAATACAACATTTTATCGCCATCAGGACTTATGCGCACATTATCATAAACTCTGTCGCGTTTCAGTTTAAAGGGAGTGTCCGCGCTATAAGGGCTAAACGACTTATTATCAACGGTATAAATTTTACTGTACCAATCGAACCATTCATCGATAACTGTCTTAAAGGGAATGCCAAGAACATATAAAAAACCATTTTCGCTACTCCGGTTTACACGGGTCATGTATGCGATGTTGGCAATGCTCTCTTCGCCGTATTTTTCGGCAATAAACCGCCAGAGAGAATGTCCGGCTATAACGGCATCTTCGTCGGTGAGGTGATTGAACTTTTTGTATTTTCCACTCAGAATACCATCCTTAACCTTATTGTCGAGTTCGGTATCCCAGTTGCGACTGTAGTAGGATACCAGCCCATCAATATACCAGGCCGGAAGATTTATAAGCGTGCTGTTTTTAACCTGCGAACCTAGCGAACCACCATAAATAATGTTCTCGACCAATAAACGGGTAATGCCACCACGAATCTGCCTGTCGAAATGGTTCAGGTCGCCATCGAAATAAAGGAAAACCTTGGTGCCAATAATATGAGTAATACCGCCGGTATTGTACTTGGTTTGGTTCATTAGCCCGATATTGCTCTGTTTCAGGTCCGAATATGTATTGTACACAATGAACTGAGTCTTCCGGTCGAGGGTGGTTTCGAGTTTTTTTTCAATCTCAGGGATGTATTTCCCGGAATAATCGGCTACGTGCTGCGCAAGTTCTTTGCCGTTGAGGTAATAATAGACATCAAAATTGTTAAACCTGAAATATGTCCAGAGAAAATCAGTGTATTGCACGCGGTTTTTCCCGAAAGTAACCTGCGAACCATTATAGAATTGTGCAGTTGCAGACATAGATAATAAACACATTATCAGTATAATAATTGATAATCTGAATAGTTTCAGGATCGGATATGCAAGAGGTATTTTCATTCGTGTTCAACGATTTTTCGCAGCGCTAAATTAGCAAAAATCTATTGGTCAATGTTTAAGTATTTATATATAGAGTAAATTGATAACTTTATCGCCTCAAAACTCAGGTCATGAATAGAAATGTGAGCAAATTCGTTTTTAATTCGTTTGGTGTAAACACGTATATATTAACCGACGAAACCGGTAAATGCCTTATTATTGATCCGGCATGCCAATATCATGGTGAAGAAACCGAACTGCTCGGTTTTATCACCGGTAACCATTTGTCGCCGGTAGGGATGGTTAATACACACTTTCATGTCGATCATATCGTTGGGAACACTTTTGTATGCAAAGCTTTCAGCCTGCGGCCGCAGTGCCATGCCGAAAGTAAATTGTTCTGGCGGACCGCTTCTGAATTCGGCTCGGTATTTGGCATAAAAGTGGAAAACCTGATCGTTCCAGTCGATTTTATCAGCGAAGGCGACATTATTACTTATGGCTATTCATCCGTTGAAGTAATATATACACCGGGCCATGCTGATGGCAGCGTTTGCCTTATAAATCGTGCCGAAAGGTATGTGATTTCAGGAGATGTACTGTTTCGCGACAGCATAGGACGATCCGATCTCCCAACCGGTAATTTTGATACTTTGTTCGAAAGTATTACCACGAAATTATTTGCCTTACCGGATGATTTTATTGTTTATCCGGGTCACGGACCCGAAACAACTATTGGTTACGAAAAACAGAATAATCCTTTTTTGAAATAGCCGTGGAAGTTTGGAGCCAGTCTAAAATTGTTTTTTAAAGATTCTGAAGGGGCTAGAGGCGACAAGCAGATGGGCGACGGGCGAAAAAAAACTACGAATTGTAATCTTCAATTGAAGATTCTTCCGTCTTCGGGCTTCCGTTTTCCGACGTTTACGCTTTCGGAGGAAAGAATTACCCCAACTATTCGGATTGATCCTATTTGTTTTCATCCAGGCTTAAAAAGGTTAGGATAAAAAAACGGTAGAGGTTCCCCTCTACCGGTTTAAAACCACAGTGTTTAAACTGTGTCTCCCTTTGCCAAAAGAAATTTCGTTGAATTGCTATTTGCAATAAGTACTTTTTTACGTTAAAAATCGTGCTAAAGTGGCTTGAATGGGAAAATATTTTTTTTCTAAAGCCTATCCTACATTAAATTAATATTCACAGTACTGAAATATAATTAATTACAATAATTGCCGGAATCGTATCATATTTTGAAGAAACGTATAAGATGAAAGAGAAGGGAAATAAATGTCCCAAAAAAGGAAAAAATGTCCGAATTTAGAACCTGATTATCTTCAATGCCTTCCCCGAGTTCAGAAATCCTTTAATTATCTGCTGTACATCCCGGTTATCGTTAAACGGTTTTATGCAGTTTTTTATCTGCGAAGGATCGGTAATACTGTCATCTTTCATCATCCAGCCAAAACCGGCAAATACCTTGTTTTCGACAAGTACCACCGAAAATTCATCTTCGTTCCGGCCCTGGTCAATAATAGCCATATCCGACCATTTGTGATGAAATTCCGATAAAGCTTTGTCAACCCGCGAATTATACGAATCTGCCGGCTCCAGTCCGATGCATGCTCCCGAGCACTGCCCGATAGAATGCTGAAAACATGCCCCGTGATTCTGGTATAAGCCACATAATTTCTGGCAAAGATTGTATTTTTCGACAAGTTCATGAACTACTACCAAGGCGTCATCAAACGAAGCAAATACGGTATGAGGTGTTCCGGTCTGTTTGATTTTGTCAATCTGCATTACCTGGTAACCCGACTGTAAATAGAGAGAATACAAGCCATACTTATAAAGTGTACGGCGCTGCAGCCTGTTGTGAAGGGGTTTGTGCTTTTTTATTTCGTCCGATTCGAGCAATAAAGCTATTAATTCGCTGCCGGTTTCTTCGTAACTGATGCTTGTGGTATTTGTGCGCATTTCAATAGCTTTGGGTGTACTGCTGTTTTGAAAATGCGACAATACTCTTGCATGAATATTCTTGCTTTTGCCGATATAAATTATTTTGCCATTTTCGTTGTAAAAATAATAAACTCCGGCAGTGGAAGGCAAAGTACTGAAAACAGAGCGGTCTAATAAAGGATGCAACCCATCGGTCGGAATTTGATTTAATGTGGGATCTACAAACAACAAACGCTCAAAAAGCTTTACGGTTGCCAGTGCATCGCCGGCAGCACGATGGCGTGAAGTGATCTGGATTCCAAGGCTGTTGCATAAATTGCCCAGACTGTACGATTTATGTCCCGGCAGTAGTTTACGCGACATTTTAACTGTGCATAAAACAGGTCTTTTGTATTTATAGCCCAGGTTGAGAAATTCCTGCCTGACGAAACTATAGTCGAAAGCAGCGTTATGAGCTACAAAAATACAGCCTTCGGTAATTTCGACAATGTTGCGGGCTATTTCGAAGAATTTGGGTGCATTTTTGAGCATGTCATCCGAAATGCCGGTAAGGCGGGCAACGAAAGGCGGAACTTTACATTCAGGGTTTACGAGTGTGGAATATTCGTTAACAACCTTTATCCCATCATGAATAAATATGGCTATTTCCGTAATTCGTTCACGACTGGCGTTACCTCCGGTGGTTTCAATATCAATAATTGCGTACACAATAAACCCTTGTAAAGCCTCAAAGATACTTTACAAATTGATTCGTGCCGAAACTATTTTTTTGCTGTTTATCCTATATTTAAAGGATTCGTCATTTATACACTTAAAAATCAACTTTATACATAAATAAGATTTTAAATGTACTTTGAAAAACGCAAAAAATCCATACCTTTGCCGCTCGTTACCAAAAATTACTAAGCATGGCTCATGATGTAAAAATTTTTTCAGGCAGAGCTACACATTATCTGGCCGAAAGTATTGCACTCAACTTCGGGATAAAACTTGGTGAAAGTCAGGTAGTTGTTTTTAGTGATGGTGAATTTACAGTTTCTTTCGAAGAAAATCTGCGCGGTTGCGATGTGTACATTGTACAATCCACGTTTCCTCCGGAAGTGAACCTGATGGAACTGTTGCTTATGGTTGATGCTGCCAAACGTGCTTCGGCAAGGCAGATTACCGCTGTGATCCCATATTTTGGCTTCGCCCGGCAGGATCGGAAAGATAAGCCCCGTGTGCCCATTTCGGCTAAGCTTATTGCGAATCTGCTCACGGCAGCCGGGGTTCAACGACTGATGACGATCGATCTTCACTCCGACCAAATCCAGGGTTTTTTCGATGTTCCAGTAGATCATTTGTATGCTTCGTCAATTTTTATACCGTATATAAAGGCTCTCAACCTGCCTAATTTAGTGTTCGCTTCGCCCGACACCGGCGGTACACGCAGAGCCGCTTCTTACGCCAAGGCTATGGATACAGGTTTTGTGATGTGCTATAAACAACGCTCAAAAGCCAACCAGGTTGATTCCATGTTTCTGATAGGCGATGTGAAAGGCAAGGATGTGATAGTGCTTGACGATATTATTGATACCGCCGACACCATTACGAAATCAGCCCAACTGATGATGGATAACGGAGCCACGAGTGTTCGTGCATTCTGTACACATGCCATTTTATCGGGTGAAGCATTCAATCGTATTGAAAGTTCCGCATTTGCCGAAGTAATTGTTACCGATACCATACCTTTGAAACAAAAAAGTTCTAAAATTACAGTACTCAGCACAGCCAGCCTGTTGGCTGATATTATCAAAAGGGTTCACAATTACGAATCAATCTCGTCTCTTTTTAAAATCAAATAATAACAATTAAAATCAAATTCACATGAAAACAGTATCTATGAGCGGTTCGCTTCGCGCGAACGTAGGGAAAAAGGATGCAAAAATGAACCGGGCCAGCGGCAAGGTGCCATGCGTTATCTACGGTGGTAAGGAAGAACTTCATTTTGCAGTTGAGGGTAAAGAACTCGACACCATTATTTTTACACCTTACACATTCCTGATTGACCTTGACATCGAGGGCAGAAAATTTACTGCTACCCTGCAGGATGTTCAGTACCACCCGGTTTCGGATAAAACCTTACATGCCGATTTCCTGCAGGTAACTGCCGGTAAACCAATTATCGTAAGTCTTCCTATCCGTGTTGAAGGAAATTCACCCGGAGTATTGCGCGGGGGTAAACTTGTAAAAAAATTCCGGAAACTGAAAGTTAAAGGTTTGGCTGAGCATATGCCGGAAGAAATCGTTATCAGCATTTCGAAAATGGAAATTAACGATAGCCTCAGAATCAGCGACATTAAAATACCTAATATCGAGATTCTCGAAGTTATGGGCAACCTCGTTATTTCTGTCGATTCAACCCGTGCTGTTGAGCCGGCTACACCAGGTTCAAAATAAGTTCTCAAATAGTAAAATGCTTTTATGCGAGGTACAGGGTTTTCATAACTTTGTACCTTTTGCGTTTTCAGTACTATAGTAATCTATTCGTAATCAACATAAACGGAAGGGGAATATATGAAAGAAGGAAGTGCTGCTCATAAGAACATTGACGAGTACATCGCAGGTTTCCCTGACGATTTTCAGTAGCTTTTAGAGGAAATCAGGGCGACAATACGCCAGGCTGCCCCGGATGCTGAAGAGGCAATCAGCTAC
>CAIXAQ010000206.1 GCA_903917425.1 uncultured Bacteroidales bacterium | reverse complement strand
CAGGTTAAGCATATTTTTTTCCCAGGGCTGCACCACTATCATACGTGCATCAGGGGTGTTAATATTTGCTATTTTGTCGATGGATGTAGGATTTCCATAATATTCAACCTTCACGCCTTCGAGCATTTGTGGCGTTGCTTTCCCCGTGCGGAATTTATGGAATTCCTTTTCGAGATGCGTGAGTGCATGATTCATGCTTTCCTGAATCTCTTCAATGATAAACTTTGCTTCTTCGGTCATAGTTGAAGGTTTTGTGATGCAAATTTAAAAATTGCTTTGGAATATTTTAGCATAGAAACGAAAAAGTACGATTATATGCAGGTTTTAGGGGTTAGGATTTAGGATTTAGGGCTGAAACTTTGCAATTTGTACCATTTAAGTGTCCTTGAAACTCTGAAACCTGAAACTCTTCAAACCCCTAAATCCTTTTAAACACAAATAAGCGTCCCACAATTATCACCCGTCAATATCTTCTGCAGATTTCCGGCCTTGTGCACATCAAAAACGATAACCGGCATTTTGTTTTCGCTGCAAAGCGTAAAAGCCGTCATATCCATG
Organism: uncultured Bacteroidales bacterium; assembly: GCA_903917425.1. Lineage (GTDB taxonomy): Bacteria > Bacteroidota > Bacteroidia > Bacteroidales > UBA4417 > UBA4417. Next base: position 1,783 of record CAIXAQ010000206.1, on the reverse strand, counting down.
ATATTCAATCCTTTATCATACGCTTCGGCAAAAGTGATGGTGCTGAATTTGGTGGCTTCCGGATTTTTTTCAGGATCGGCGGTATACACACCATCAACCCGGGTTCCCTTAAGTAATACATCGGCATGTATTTCGATTGAACGCAGTGCGGCAGCCGTATCGGTTGTGAAAAACGGATTTCCGGTCCCACCGGCAAGAATCACAACCTCCTTATTTTCGAGGCTTTGAATCGCTTTTGGGCCACTTACCCTTTCGGCAATGGGGTCAACAGCCAATCCTGAAAGGACCTTCGATTTTACACCTACGCTTTCAAGAGCCGACTGCAATGCAAGGCTGTTTATTACCGTTGCCAGCATTCCCATATAATCGCCCTGAACGCGGTCGGTTCCAATATTATTTCCTTTCAGCCCCCGGAAAATATTACCTCCTCCAAGTACTACTGCTACCTGCGTTCCTATTTCGACTGCCTTTTTGATTTCATCAGCATACAATGCCAGCATAGCTGTATCAAATCCTTGTCCTGACTTTCCCGCCAGGGACTCACCACTGAGCTTGAGTAAGATGCGTTTGTATTTCATAGGGCTGTATTGTTTGAGGTTGAGGCTGATGTTGAGGTTGAGGTTGAGAAAAGATAGAGACAGATAAGCACTCAACCTTTACCTAAATCTATACCTGAATTCTATCTGGTGTTTTTAAACTTCATCCCTGCCGTGACAGGCTTTATATTTTTTCCCGCTTCCGCAAGGACAAGGATCATTCCGACCAACTTTTTTCTCTACTTTTATAGGGCTGGTAACGGTAGGCTCGCTGGTACGCTGGTTCATAATATCATTCCTGTTTTCGCGCAGGCTCCTGTTGTCGGTGCGCTGGGGCTGATGAACCTCCTTTACCTGTTCAGCCTGTTGAGCCGGCAAGTTAGCCCGTGCCAGGAATCCAATGATGTCCTTATTTGCTTTCTGCAGCATGGATTTAAAAAGATTGAACGACTCCAGCTTATAAATAAGCAATGGATCTTTCTGTTCATAACTGGCTGACTGCACACTCTGGCGCAACTCGTCCATTTCGCGGAGATGTTCCTTCCACGCATCATCAATTACCCCGAGTGTGATGCCTTTTTCAATTGCCAGCGACACCTCCATTCCTTTATCATCATAAGCCCTTTTCAGGTTGGCTGCCACCTGCATCGACTTTATACCATCGGTAATCGGGATTGCAATAAACTGGTAGCGTGGATGGTTTTCGTATACATCCTTTACAATCGGAAATGATAATTCTGCGATTTTTTTCGACTTAGCGCGGTAATTATGATAAATATGATCGAACAGCTCGTCAGTAAGTTTGGTTTTATTTCCTGAAAGGAAATCCTTTTGACTAAACGGGCATTCGGCAGCAAAAGTTGTAATCAATTCGAGCACAAAACCCTCGTAATCTCCACTATCCTGGTAATCAGTAACATAATTATCGCAAAGGTCATAAATCATATTTGAGATGTCGAGGGCCAGGCGTTCGCCATACAGTGCCTGGCGGCGCTTGCCATAGATCACTTCACGTTGTGCATTCATAACATCATCGTATTCGAGCAGGCGCTTACGAATTCCGAAATTGTTTTCTTCCACTTTCTTTTGGGCGCGTTCAATACTTTTGGTGATCATACGATGCTGGATCACTTCTCCTTCTTTCAACCCAAGTTTATCCATGATGCCGGCGATGCTTTCGGAGCCAAACATACGCATCAGGTCATCTTCGAGCGAAACAAAGAATTGGGAACTTCCGGGATCACCCT
>CAIXAQ010000205.1 GCA_903917425.1 uncultured Bacteroidales bacterium | reverse complement strand
TGCAAAAGTGTATATGAGTAAAGGACTTTCATTGTATATAGGTAAAGGATCATTTTGGAATTTCGCGGCCAGGTTTACTGCTGCGGGAATATCAACCGAAAGGTTGAGCGTGGCAAATGTGAGCAGAAAAACGGTTTCGGGCAATAAAAAGCTGAGCTGTGGATCAGCGGCAACCTGTTCATAGGCTTTTTTGATTTCGGCAATGCCTTCAGGAATTGTACCTTCGAAGCTCAGCGAATACATGGCCCAGTGATATTTAGCCGGAATAGTGCCAATAAGTGAATGCAATATGCCCAATCCTGCATTATTCATAACAAAACCAGGAAATTTACGCTGGTTTTCGATAAGCAGGCGATAGGCCCGGTTAATATCGAGGCTTGCGCTTACGTATTGATTGAATTTTATCTTTGCAACTCCTGATTGCAGGTAAATCACCGATTGGCTGTATAAATACCATGGCGAATCTTTCCCCTGGGAGGCGAGTTTCTGCAGACGCGGTCCCCGGCTATCAATGAAATGAGTAAAGTCTTTTTCTTCCTCTCCAATCAAGACTTTTAAAAAGTCGATATAATTTTCGATGAAATAAGGAACCTGGTTATCCGGATTAAGCGTTTTCTCCGATTGCATCAGCGTACTTGCCCTGTTAAAGCGCAGGCACATAACATCCGTATAGGCTTGTTTGCAGTTGTCGTTAAAAATAAAAGCCGCCTCGGCTAAAGTGGAAGCGAAGATTAAGATAAAAAGAATTATAAGCTGCTTCACTGAATCTGATCAAATTTGAATAATAAGAACAAAAATGCGAAATAATAGTTTCAGAAAAAGATTTGATCAGAAAAAAAAAGAGCCGGAATAACAATGCCGGCTCTCTAGTATCATCAAATCATTTTATTAACTGATTGAGTCGGCCAATTCTTTGTCGACCAATATACGGCCACAAAATTCGCAAACGATAATTTTTTTGTGCAGTTTAATATCAAGCTGACGCTGAGGAGGAATGTAGCTAAAACATCCGCCGCAGGCATCGCGTTCAACAGGAACAACGGCCAGGCCGTTACGTGCATTTTTCCGGATACGGTTGTAGGCAATCAGCAGACGGTCTTCGATCTTACGCTGTTGTTGCTCCGATTTGTTGTTCAGTTCTTTTTCTTCGAGTTCAGTCTCGGCCACGATATCGGTAAGTTCGCTCCGCTTTGCTTCAAGGTCGTTGCGGCGATCGCTCAGTTCGTTTTGCGCATTCTCGATCTCTTCCTTACTCATGGTAAGTTGAGTATTGAATTCGCGGATGCGTTTTTCGGATAACTGAATTTCGAGGCTCTGGAATTCGACTTCTTTTGTAAGGGCATCATATTCGCGGTTGTTACGCACGTTGTTCTGTTGCTCTTCGTAGCGTTTAATAAGTCCCTGGCTCTCTTTTATGGCAAAATGTTTATCCGCAATTTGTTTTTCAAGAACACCGATTTCCTGGATGTAATTGTCAATTCGGGTTTCCAGACCGGCAACATCATCTTCAAGATCTTCCACTTCAAGTGGCAGCTCTCCGCGGACAATTTTTATACGGTCGATTTTTGAGTCATTTTGCTGAAGGGTGAATAAGGCAATGAGTTTTTTCTCAATCGAAATTTCTGTTTCGTCTTTTACATGTTCGGCAGGAGCATGGATTTCGACAGTTTCGATTGTTTCAACAGCATTTGCAGCTTTTTTGTTCTCTTCAACGATGGTTTCGGCAGGTTTAGCAACACTTTTTGCCATAGCAGATTATGATGTTTTATGTTGATTTACAAATAATTAACCGGATTTGTATCGATTCCGGAAATAAAGAGTGCAAAAGTAGTAAATTTTTTCTTTAATAAGGTATAAATCAGTTCTTTTGTAAATTGTTCGCTTTCGTAGTGCCCTATATCGGCTAATATCATTTTGTTTTCGGGGATAAAAAAGTCGTGATACTTAATGTCTCCTGTCATATAAATATCTGCTTTACAACGTATTGCATCGTTAATAAGGAAGCTTCCCGAGCCACCGCAAACAGCAATTCGTTGTATTTTTTTATTTTTTAAAGAGGTGTGCCGGATGCATCCGATCTGAAGAATATTTTTCGCACTAATTAAAAATTCCTCTGCGTCAATTGCTTGTGGACGTGTTCCGACCATGCCGGCACCGGTGCGGATGTGTTGGTTGTTCAACGGATAAACGTCGTATGCCACTTCTTCGTAAGGATGAGTTCGCTTAAGGGCCGTAATTATTTCGTTTTCGTGATATGCAGGAAAAATTGTTTCAATTCTCAGTTCCGGTTCCAGGTGAAGTTTGCCTGGTTCGCCAACAAACGGATTTGCGCCCTCCATGGCCCTGAATGATCCTTCGCCGGCACCACTGTAACTGCACATGTCGTAGTTCCCGATATGACCTGCGCCTGCAAGAAAAATAGCTTCCCGAACTTTTGCAGCATGGGATGGCGGACAAAAAAACACCAGTTTCCGCAAAGTCCCGCTTATTGGTCTTAGAATTTCGACTTCACTGATTCCAAGTTTGTTGCATAGAAACCGGTTTACGCCTTCAAAATGATTGTCAAGATTGGTATGCATGGCAAACACGGCAATATTTTCGCGGATGGCCCGTATCACCAGGCGTTCAGTGTCGCTGCGACCCGTAAAATTTTTCAAACCCGAAAAAATCATGGGATGATGCGAAATTACAAGGTTGCATTTCTTTACAACCGCCTCATCAAGCACTTCTTCAGTTACATCCAGGCAGACTAATATACCCGTAATATCAGTATTGTAATCACCTATCAACAAGCCGCAATTGTCGTAAGTCTCCTGCAGTGCTGGCGGAATTTGTGTATTCAGGTAGGTAGTAATTTCGGATAAAATCATAAACTATTTCAATTGAATCTGTAAAATTAGCAAAAACAGTTTTAATAATGTCGTAAAGATGGAGTATTGAATTGAAAAATATACCTATTTGCATCTTTTTTTGTTAGCAACAACTTCGTAGTTTTGAAATTGTATCATTCTTTGCCTTAACTTTGTATGCCTCAACGCAGCAATTGAGTCGTACTTTCGTACTTTTGTTTCATGGAAGTTTTCAGATTTTTACTTTTTCCTCTTGCAATACTTTACGGACTGATAACCAAGGTTCGTAATTTGTTGTTTGATAGTAGAATTCTGCCCTCCGAAAAGTTTAAAGTTCCTGTTATTTCTGTTGGCAACCTCATTGCCGGTGGTTCGGGGAAAACCCCCATGGTCGAATATATTGTCCGGCTGCTTGGCGACAGCAGCAGTATTGCTATACTTAGCAGGGGATACAAGAGAAAAACGAAGGGTTTTAGGCTCGCCGGTGAAAATGAATCTTTCGAAACACTTGGCGATGAACCTTTGCAATACCATGAGAAATTTTCACATGTTAACGTCGCTGTTAGTGAAAGCCGGAAGCGAGGTATTCGCAACCTGATGAAAGACATTACTCCTCTCGATGCAGTTGTTCTGGATGATGCTTTTCAGCACAGATCGGTAAAGCCGGAGCTTTCAATTCTGGTAACCGATTATTTTAAACTTTTCACCAAAGACTGGCTATTGCCATATGGCAGGCTTCGCGAATATATTTCGGGGCGCAAACGTGCTCATATTATTGTAGTTACCAAGACACCACGGATATTTTCTCCTATTGTCCGCAGGCAATTGATTTCAGAAATTAAGCCATATAGCGGTCAAATGGTATGTTTCTCGTACATCAATTACCTGCAATATACACCCGTTTATTCAAACAGATGCGATTATTCGGACAAAACCGAAAATGTGTATTCTATTATACTGGTAACAGGAATTGGCAACCCGGGGCCCCTCGAAGAATACCTGCGGAGACAATGTAAAGATCTGGATCTGGTGGAATTCGACGACCATCATGAGTTCAGCAACAAGGACCTGGTAGCGTTAAAAGAGAAATTCAGGAATTTACCGACAAAGCGTAAGATAATTGTCACTACCGAAAAAGATGCCAAACGGCTTCAACATACTGATGCCGAAACAATTATAGGTGATTTGCCGATTTTTTATATTCCGATTTCTTTTGAATTTCATCCTGGCGACAAAGTAATTTTTGATCAGTCGGTGATGTCGGTTGCTGGCGGGAAGGGAAAAGCCGAAAACGTGAATTTATAAAATTGGTTCTGCTACAAATTGAAGGGAATTGGCATTTTTTTGGTCAGAAGACCGAAGTCGGAAGACCGAAGTATTTGCTAACCGGATATTATTACCAACCATTGGAAAACAATTCCAAGATAGCTATTTGCCATATTATCTGTTGCTTATATATGAATTAAAAGTCTTAAGGGAACTCCCGACTCCCGTCTTCTGACTTCCGGCAATCTAATTTACCGCTAAATCAACTGCAGGACTATAAAAACAAATCAGTAATGGCAAATATCGAAAACAGTATGCTTGCTATCCCGTTAAGTGTAAAAAATGCCATGTTTACCCTGCGGAGGTCGTTGTATTTTACAATGGTATGCTGGTAAAACAGCAAAAAGGAAAATATCCCGAGTCCAATCCAGTAGATAGTTTTAAAATTACCCTGCATCCCTGCTACTACAAGCAAAAGGGCAGTAAAAACATGCAACAGCAGCGACAACAAAAGGGCCTTTTTCCGGCCTAATAAAACAGGAATTGACCGTAGATGGTTGTCGCGATCAAACTCGTCGTCCTGGAGTGAATAAATAATATCGAAACCTGAAACCCAACATAAAACTGATATTGAAATGAGTACAGGGATCCAGTCGAAATTGCCGGTAACAGCCAGGTAGGCACCTGTAGGAGCCAGTGCCAGGCCCAGGCCAAGCACAAAGTGCGACAGGGCTGTAAATCGCTTGGTAAGGCTGTATCCCAATGTTACAAGCAGGGCCACAGGCGAGAGATAGAAGCAAAGGGGGTTGATAAACCAGGTTGCCCCAATAAAAAACAACGCATTTATTATGCTGAAAGCCAGCGCCGAACGCTCCCCGATGATCCGTGCAGGTATTTCGCGTTGTGCTGTGCGCGGATTTACTTCGTCAATATCGCGATCGGCCCAACGATTGAAACTCATAGCCGCATTTCGGGCAAAAAGCATACATAAAACAACGAGTAGCAGCAGTTTCCAGCTGACTGAATCGCTGTGATGAATGGTAGCCAGCGAGTATCCGAGAAGTGCAAAGGGAAGTGCAAATATGGTATGCGAGAATTTAACAAGCGAAAGATAATTCTCTACATTTGCAATGAATTTATGAGTCGGCATGAAATGTTTTTTTTGTCTTAAGAAACAACAAAAATACATAAGGTAAGTTTCACTTGTATAATTATTTTTATTTAGACTATCCATCCTGGTATGAGACTTAATATTTTTGCAGGCATTGAATATCTTCGGTATTTAAGCAAATCCGGATCACGCCATTCGGTACACTCTCCTTTTGTTTATAGCCTTGTTGACGAAGTTTTTAAAAACAAAAAAGGCCATCCGGCCTTCCTGTTGATTAAGGATCGCAGGAACAAACTTTTAAGTAAGTCCGAGCTTATTGAAATAACTGATTTTGGGGCTAATTCGAAACACGGTAAATACGAGCACCGCTTCGAGAGTGTCAGCCATATAGTGAAAAAGAGTTCTGTCAGCGAGAAATACGGTCGTGTGTTATTCAGACTTGTAGAATATTTTAAACCAAATAGAATTCTTGAAATGGGCTCATCGGTTGGCTTAAGTACCATGTACCTGGCAATGGCAATGCCTGATTCACAGGTTTATACTGTCGAAGGCTGTACCACCAAATCGGCACAGGCAGCTTCTAATTTTGAAATACTGGAAATTAAAAATATAGTTCAGAGTATAGGCCGCTTCGATATTGTGCTTCCTGATTTGATCAAAGAAATACAAAAACTGGATTTTGCATTTATCGATGGAAACCATACCTATCAGGCTACCCTATCGTATTTCGAAATGTTGCTGAAAATTTCCCATAACGATACCGTATTTGTATTCGACGATATTCACTGGTCGGCAGGAATGAAAAAGGCTTGGAGCGAAATAACAGATAATGAGCGTGTTACAGTAAGTATTGACCTTTACAGAATGGGAATTGTTTTCCTGAAAAAGGAATTAAGCAAGCAGAAGTTTGTGATCAGGCTGTAGGACAATGGACAATAGACAATGGATAATTAACAATTGACAATGGACAAATATTTGATAATCAACTGGATAGATGTATTCTCAAAAAAGAAGTTTGTAAACTAAAAATCAGGGGAATATTTAAATGATCCGGCAAAATTTGTCATAATAAAAACCACTACTTTTGTTATTCAATATTTATATCTCTTTTCGAAATGGATCAGCAGGAAATAATTTGCTTAACTGACATAACAAGAACATACAAAGTAGGAACCGAATTGGTTAGAGCCCTGCGATCGATAAGTTTGTCAATTTATAAAAATGAATTTGTCGCATTAATGGGGCCTTCGGGTTCAGGTAAGTCGACTCTGATGAACCTTATCGGGTGCCTCGATACGCCTACAAGCGGCCAGTATATTCTTAACAAACAGGATGTTAGTAAGTTGAATGACAACGAACTAGCCCGTATCCGCAACAAGGAAATAGGATTTGTATTTCAAACATTTAACCTTCTGCCACGAAGTACTGCCCTCGACAATGTAATGTTGCCACAGATTTATGCCGGCGCTTCGAAAACAGACCGTCTGGCACGTGCTAACGAGGTAATTTCCAGTGTTGGGCTGACGGATAGGGCGCATCACAAACCCAATGAACTTTCGGGCGGACAACGCCAGCGGGTGGCAATTGCCAGGGCCCTGGTTAATAAACCATCCATTATTCTGGCCGATGAACCTACCGGAAACCTCGATTCGACAACATCTTACGAAATCATGGGCGTGCTCGAGGAAATACACCGCGCCGGAAACACCATCATTTTAGTGACACACGAAGAAGATATAGCTTTACATGCCCACCGTATCATCAGGCTCATGGATGGCAAAATTTCAGCCGATTATTTGAATACAAATATTGTTTCTTCCGCTAAGGCATTGAACAATTAGTATGGGTTCAGTTGTTTAGATACACTCAATAGAAAAATAATTTCTTTTTAAGTACTGGGTTTAACTTCTGAACAGCTATTTCTGCCATGGAAAAAGAATGGAAAATTTATACAAAAACCGGTGATAAAGGAGAAACCTCTCTTTTAGGTGGAACCCGTGTGCCTAAGTACCACGAGCGCATCGAAGCCTATGGCACATTAGATGAACTGAACTCTTTTATTGGCCATCTCCGCGATCAACTCATTGACCTGCATTTACGTGAAATATTGCTCAGTATCCAGGAAAACCTGTTTACAGCTGAGTCTCTGCTGGCAACTGATCATTCAGTTGAGAATACCAGGCCGCTTCCACGATTATCAGAAGCGGATATACTTGTCCTTGAAAACGAGATGGATAGCATGGAGCTTCATCTTCCGGCTTTAAGCAACTTTATTTTACCCGGCGGGCATCCCCTGGTATCGTTATGCCATGTTTGCCGGACCATTTGCCGCCGGGGCGAGCGAATAATAATTAAATTGGCTTCCACCACCGAAGTAGACGAAATTTTGATCAAATATATAAACCGGCTTTCCGATTACTTTTTTGTGCTGGCAAGGGAATTGGCTTATATAAATAATATTGCCGATTTGCCATGGAAACCTGACGTTTTGAAGCAAAAATAACTACTTAATAATTTGAATTCTGAGGTTTAGTTTGCTATAAATCACTAGCAAATTATCTAATTACTAATAAGTTATTCACAAAATAGGGTTAGGTATTGATTTTGATTTTGAATAGATTATTTTTGCAAAAAATATTAACCCTAATTTTAAACATATGTACTGGACGTTAGAATTAGCCTCAAAACTTGAGGATGCCCCTTGGCCGGCTACCAAAGAAGAGCTTCAGGACTACTGTATTCGCTCAGGAGCACCCATGGAAGTAGTGGAAAACCTCCAGGAACTGGAAGATGAAGGAGAGATCTACGAAAGCATCGAGGATTTGTGGCCGGATTATCCATCGAAAGAGGATTTCTTTTTTCATGAAGATGAATATTGACAAATGACAATCGGGGCGCGGGCAAAACCAACGCTCCTTTTTTTTCGTAAAAATATTCTTTAAAAAAAACGAGGGGAGACAGGGCGAGGGGAGACAAGGCGAGGGGAGACAGGGCGATAGGGCGAGGGGATATGATGAAATGATTGCGGATTTACGATTTACGATTTACGATTTACGATTTACGAATGACGATTGACGATTGATGAATAACGAATAACGATTTACCAATAACGAATAACGATTTACCATTTTCTATTTGCCATTAACTATTTCCCCCCTTCAATCCC
>CAIXAQ010000204.1 GCA_903917425.1 uncultured Bacteroidales bacterium | reverse complement strand
CGTAAATCCTTTAAAATGCCTCTCATCTATCCCATCAAAGGAATATCCCCCAGCATCGGCAAAAACACTTTCGTAGCCGAAAACGCCACCATTGTTGGTGATGTTGTGATGGGCGACAATTGCAGTGTTTGGTTTAATACGGTAATCCGTGGCGATGTTCATTCTATCCGGATCGGAAATAATGTTAATGTTCAGGATGGGGCGATCATACACTGCACCTATCAGAAAGCCCTGGTAAGCATTGGCAACAACGTTTCGATAGCACATGCGGCCATTATTCATGGCTGTACTATACACGACAATGTGCTTATTGGCATGGGAGCCATCGTTATGGATGGTGTTGTGGTCGAGAGCAATTCAATTATTGCTGCCGGAGCAGTAGTTTCGCAAAATACCCTGGTCGAATCAGGCAGTGTTTACGCCGGAGTCCCGGCAAAAAAAATCAAATCCATCGATCAGTCGCTGCTCGAGGGCCAGGTAAACCGCATCTCGAAAAGCTACACCATGTATGCAAGCTGGCATGATGATTCTATCGTTCCCCTGGGGGAGTAGTTGTAGTTAATGGAAAATGGTTAATCGTTAATGCGAATTCGTTAATGCGAATTCGTTAATCGTTAATGGAAAATAGTTAATCGTCCTTAAATTGTCAATTATCCATTGTCAATTGTTCATTGTTAATTAAAAAAAATTTCTGCCACAATGTCGCAATCAATCCATTGGCAGGAATTTTGCAATAAAAACACCAATCTAAAAACAGAAAAACGATGTACATAGTAATTTTTATCGGCTTTATGATCCTGAGCCTGATCATAAGCCAGGTGTTGAAATCGAAGTTCAGGAAATATTCAGCTATTGCAATAGGAAAAGGCTATACAGGAAAAGACGTTGCTGAAAAAATGCTTCGCGATAATGGCATTCTCGACGTCCAGGTAGTTTCGGTGCAGGGCCAGCTTACCGACCATTACAACCCTGAGACCAAAACCGTAAACCTGAGCCAGGACGTGTATTACAAGTCGAGTATTTCGGCTGCAGCGGTTGCCGCCCACGAATGCGGCCATGCGGTGCAACATGAGGAAGCTTATGCTTTCCTGAAATTGCGAACGGCTTTGGTACCCGCTGTTAGCTTTGCATCAAACTGGATGCAGTGGGTTTTACTCGCCGGAATATTAGTGGTAAACCGGTTTCCACAATTGCTTTTGATTGGCATCATATTATTTGCCGCGACCACACTTTTCAGTTTTATAACCTTACCCGTCGAAATTGACGCAAGCCGACGCGCTTTGCTGTGGCTTAACAACAGCGGAATCACTACCCAGGAAACCCACCCAAAGGCACAGGATGCACTAAAATGGGCTGCCTATACTTACGTGGTTGCCGCTTTGGCATCACTGGCAACACTGCTTTACTACATCATGATTTTTAATGGCAGAAGAAACTAAAATTGTCGGAATATAAAGCATATGAAGCCGGGGATCGCAACGATACCGGCTTTTTCAATTATATCAAAACTCGTCAGAATTAATACATATTTTAGTTTGTACCTTTGCCTCTCCAATACCTCTAAATGCTCCCTTTCGACATAAAACCCGAAAAGGCCGTACTGATCGGCCTTATTACTTCAAAACAGGACGAAGTCAAAGTACACGATTACCTCGATGAACTCGAATTTCTACTCGAAACTGCAGGTGCGATCCCTGATAAGCGTTTTGTTCAGCGACTCGCAAAGCCTGAACCAAGGACTTTTGTGGGTGCAGGAAAATTAATGGAAATTGCCGAATATGTTAAAGCTGCCGGAATCGATATCGTTGTTTTCGACGACGAACTCAGCACCTCGCAAACACGGAATATAGAAAAAGAACTTGGCTGCCGCGTGCTTGACAGGCCCTTGCTGATCCTCGATATTTTTGCCAAGAGGGCACGCACCACTACGGCCCGGACACAGGTTGAGCTGGCTCAATACCAATATCTTCTGCCGCACCTTACCCATATGTGGACTCACCTCGAGAAACAGCGCGGAGGTATCGGAATGCGCGGCCCCGGTGAAAAAGAAATTGAAACCGACCGCCGGATTATCCGCGATAAAATCATTGACCTGAAAGAAAAGCTGAAAACAATTGACAAGCAGAAAGTTACACAGCGCAAAAACCGTGATGAGATGATACGGGTTTCGCTGGTAGGCTATACCAATGCCGGTAAAAGTACCATCATGAATCTGCTCAGTAAGAGCGATGTATTTGCCGAAAACAAACTTTTTGCCACGCTCGACACTACTGTACGCAAAGTAGTTATCGAAAACCTGCCCTTCCTGCTCACTGATACTGTCGGCTTTATCCGGAAACTGCCCCACAATCTGGTCGAATCATTCAAATCGACCCTCGATGAGGTGCGCGAAGCGGATTTGCTTTTGCATATTGTGGATATTTCGCATGCAACCTTCGAAGAGCAGGTTGAAATTGCCAACCAAACCTTAGCCGAAATTGGCTGTGCCGACAAACCTTCGATCGTGGTTTTCAATAAAATAGATGCCTATTCGCATGTTGAAAAAGACCCTTTCGACCTGGCTCCTCCCACAAGGGAAAACATCACCCTCGAAGAACTTAAAAACACCTGGATGGCTAAAGTAAATGCTCCGGCTATATTTATTTCGGCAAAACAAAAAACCAACATCGACGAATT
>CAIXAQ010000203.1 GCA_903917425.1 uncultured Bacteroidales bacterium | reverse complement strand
GCCGTTATGGCTATAGATAAAGATATGGATGGGGTTCCCGTCAAATTCGACTCAATTCTGTATTTGGAAGCTGACAAGGATACTGATGGAGATGGCATTGCTGACAAATTTGATAAATGTCCTGATGTTGCCGGATTAGCAGAAAACTATGGATGCCCGCTTATAGGAAGTGTAATAGAAATGGAACGTAATAGCAAAGATACTGATCACGATGGAATTATAGACCAGTTAGACAAATGCCCTGATGTGTTTGGTGTGGCTAAAAATCATGGCTGTCCCGGAAGTGAAAATACTACAGGCGGAAATCAAGAAACAACAGCCCGGTCAATACAAGCTTCAGATACAATTTCGAATTACGAAAGAATAAGAGCAAAATCAGCCTCGCTCGCATACTGTTTTCACAAGGAAATGTATAAAGGGGACACCCAGGATCTTTTCGTTACGCTTGGAATTAATCGTTCAAAATCATTTGTTATTAAGAAGATACGGGCAGATGAAGCCGAACAGATGGAATTGATCGAGAAATACGATAGCTGCGAAGTACACGCCATCGAAATCAACGTATACGAATACCTTACCATTACTATATTGTACGATAGAAGTGATTTTAAAATTCAAGCAATAAAAACCAGCGAAAAGCAGAAGATAGATACAACTGACGGCAATTCGTGGCATTGGATGCTGACGGCTATAAGCGAAAAACCGAGCGCCACTATTACTTTAGTGATTGACGGGGTAAAACCAAACGGCGAAAAATGCCAGTTCCCCAATAAAACAATACCTATAAAGATTAGAATTAAAGCGGACAACGTTTTTCGCAGGTTTATCGATTACTTATCCGAACACCCGGAATACACCGTTCCATCAATAATAGTTCCTTTGGTAGGAGTTCTGTTCACACTGTGGCGTGAAAGAAAGAAAAAGAGAAAGAAAAAATCAACAGGCTGATAAATCAATAGAACCTTAAGGAAAAACAACTAATTGATCTTCAATTAGTTGTTTTATGTATGTAAATATACTGTCTGATCAGGAAAGGTTCAATCTTTTATTTCTCAATTTCTATCCTTGCGTCAACGGCTTTTAGTCCTTTCATATTTCCCATCAGTGGATTGATATCCATTTCGACAATTTCAGGAGCTGCCATGCAGAGCGCTGATATTCTTGTGATTACGTCGGCCAGTAAACGTTCGTCCAATCCTTCCTGCCCACGCACACCCTGGATGATTTTATAGCTTTTCAGTCGCTTTATCATATCCAAAGCCTCGTTATACGAAACCGGAGCCAGTACTAACTGAATATCTTTAAGTACTTCGATAAAAATCCCGCCAAGCCCGCACAAAATTGTGTGTCCGAACAAAGGTTCCCGCTTTGCGCCAACACTTATTGAAATGCCGCTGAGCATGGGCTGAATAAGTATGGCAGTTGTATCTTTTATTCCGATCATCCGGTCAAACTCAACGGCTACCTGGTCAAAGTTTTTCACGTTAAGCACCACACCTCCGACATCCGATTTATGTATTGGCCCCACGACCTTCATCACAACTGGCAATCCTAATTTGGATGCAGCTACAATAGCTGATTTTTTGTCTGTCACAACTGATTCGCCGGCTCGCGGAATACCGGCAGCATCCAGTAAAATCTGAACTTTTTCAGGATGAAGATAGCCATTTTCAGACTGATCAATTATAGTGCGGATTGCGATAATGTCAATTTCAGGCGGTACGATAGCTTCAGGTATTGGTTTCGGCGCATTGTAAACCTTGCTCAAGGCATTTCCGAAATTAACCTCATCAGGGAAATTGATCTTACCCAAACCAATAAAGTAATCTATTTCATTTTTTACATTAATAACGGATGGTAGTATCGGATATATAGGTTTGAGGCATGAACGCATTTTTTCGTCCAGCAATTTGTAAACATCATACACTTCGGTAAGTCCAGGACTGCCAAATATTACTGCCATCCCGTCAATTTCCGGGAAATCATTTTCGCAGGCATCAATAATAAAACCAAGTTGTTCGGCGGTTCCTGTTGCCAGGAAATCAATTGGATTAGCTACAGATGAACCTGGAAAGAGTTTGGTTAAAAGTTCAGGATTTTCAAGGTGTGGAATTTCGAGTCCGCCATTTGACAAAGCATCTGTAAGCATGACCGCTGGCCCGCCGGCATGAGTAATGATGGCTATATTTTTGCCTCTCAACGGTTTATGCATAAAAATACAAGCAACCGTAGCCAATTCTTCACGGCTGTGGCAACGGACAATTCCTGCCTTACGGAACAATGATTCAACGGCATCATCCGGGCTTGCCAAAGCACCTGTGTGCGACGAAGCTGCACGGCTTCCGGCTGAGGAACTACCTGCTTTTATTGCCGCGATCCGGCAGCCTTTGCGGATGAGCGAGGAAGCGTGCTTCAGCAATACCTCCGG
>CAIXAQ010000202.1 GCA_903917425.1 uncultured Bacteroidales bacterium | reverse complement strand
ATACAATTGTATAATTGAACCAAAATATGTGTGACAAAACATCGCAAAAAAATACTTTATAAAATCCTTCAAACCCTCACTATTTGATTTATATTTTTCATTTCCTTTGTAGAATAAGCTCGTACTTGAATGTCTAAACAAACAAAATCTCAAAAAAGAAAGACTACATCACATGGTTTTAATGTCATTTTTATACTCTGCATAACTTTTATCATTCTATTCCCTAGTATTCATAATGGGTTTGTCGGCTGGGATGACATCGATTACACCATTCGCAATGAAATGATTAAGTCATTGTCTTTAGGGAATGTCTGGCGCATATTTACAACATTTTTTTTGGGGAATTATCATCCGTTTGTATTATTAAGTTTCGGGGTTGACCAACTGCTTTTTCAAGAACAACCGGATGGATATCATTTTCATAACCTTATCCTTCATCTGATAAACACTTACCTGGTTTATGTAATTTGCAGCCAGATATTCACAAGCAGAGAAAAAACTGCTGCGATTGTGGCACTGCTATTTGCCATCCATCCGCTTCATGTGGAGTCCTTTGCTTGGATTGCAGGGCGAAAGGACCTGCTATATACATTGTATTTTTTGCTGGCCCTAATCACTTACTTGTTCTATGTCAAGAGCAGTAATAAAATCAATTATTACCTGACTTTACTGTTATTTTTATTTTCACTGTTTTCCAAAGGGCAAGCAGTGACTTTTCCACTAGTCATTTTGCTCTTGGACTACCTGACTGGCCGAAAATTTACCTGGAAAGTCTTACTTGAAAAAGTTCCTTTTTTCATGTTGTCATTGTTTTTTGGAATCTTAGCCATTCATGCTCAAAATACCACAGAAGCCATCTATCTGGCAAGGATCTCCGCTGCTTCTAGCCCATTTTATGCCTTTTATGGACTCTGTCTATATTTACTAAAATTGTTTATTCCCGTTTACCAAACCTGTCTTTATGCATACCCGATGAACCTAGCTGGCAATCCCCCTTTATACATTTATGCGGCTCCCTTTGTATTACTTTTGATTGGGTTCATTGTTTGGAGGACCTGGGAAACAAACAAAGTTGTCTGTTTTGGGATTCTCTTTTTTATCGTCACCATATTACCAGTTCTTCAATTTCTTCCTGTTGGCCAGGCAGTTATAGCAGAGCGGTATACTTATATCCCATTTATCGGACTATTCATAGCCATGAGTGACCGGTTTCTTTATACAACTAGGTCTGACAGCCCAAGACAAACTAAAGTGCTCATCCTGATACTGGGTAGTATTTGGATCGCTTTCCTTGGGATATCAACAGTGAAAAGACTTTCCGTATGGAAAGACAGTGGCACCCTGTGGAGTGATGTTATTGAAAAGAACCCGGATATCCCCCTAGCTTATCAGAATAGAAGTGCCTACTATGGCCACAAAAAGGAGTATGATAAAGCTATTTCTGACTGTAATCGGGGGTTGATACTAGACTCGAACAATTCCAAGTTATACTTGAACAGGGGGGTGGCTTATAGAGAACTTGGCAGGCAGGAACTCGCAATTGCTGATTTTTCTCACTCTCTTGTAAAGAATCCATTACAATGTGCATTATATATGGAACGTGGGATTTACTATACAGATAAAGCACAGCAATATGAACTTGGCATTGTTGACTTCAGGAAATACCTTTCTATGCGTCCTAATGATTTGGAGGCTATCTCTAACCTTGGTATCGGTTACTATAAAAATCAACAATATGATTCTTCACTTTATTACTGCAAAGAGGCAATCCAAATATCTGAGAAAGTGTCTGGGCCATACTATATAATTGCTCTTATATATGGAGAAAGAGGAAATTATAATGAAGCCTATTTTTACGGGAAAACAGCCATGGAGCATGGCTATAAAGTGAATAAGGATTTACTAGATCGATGGAAGAAATTGGCTGGATATAATAATTAGTTTCAGTTTTTTAACTCATATTATTAACAACCACTAGTGTAGGTAGTATTTCACAAGAAAGTTCGTTTACTAAAAAAAAACGATGCCGCTGACCTACCTCTGCCGGTTTTTATTGACAACAATATCTTCCAGACAATAAACAATATAAGCTGTTTGGATTATTCCGACGAAAGCTGATCTGATCAAGTGTCTTTTTCAGGTTGTTTTAACCAACTGAAAATAAATTCTGTTTTCGGTTTAATCTTTCTCAGGTATAGAGTAATATTTCTTCTGCACATTAAAATAATGTCCTGTCTTATCCTACTCTTAATTTCTATAGCCTAAAGTTTTGTATTATTGCAAACGAAACAACATTCTTAGTTCCCTTAATTTTTGCATAACAATTGATTACCGAAAGTTTGGTTGCCCCTCCGGTGCATGGAAAGTGGTTGAAATCCGGCTTTATAAATTTCCCCTGATTCCTACATGCTGAGTATACGGTTAAGGAAAAAATCCTATTTAATAGTATAAGTATGAAAAAGCAGATAATTAGAACCAAAAGCCCCCGGCTTGACAATGCGCCGCCCATGCAGCTTATGTATATCATGCTCCTGCTGGCTTATGCGCTTATCACGGTAATTACGCCCAGGTTTGGTGCCTACGACTCTAATGCTCCAAAATTCCTTGCCTTATCCCTGCTAAACCTGTTATCTTTCCTCTTCCTTTTAAGCAGCAAAGAGCTCAGAAGCGATCCCAAACCATATGTATCCTTTTTCAGGAACCGTATCGGCCTGGCATACACTCTTTTCATGGGTATGATCCTGGT
>CAIXAQ010000201.1 GCA_903917425.1 uncultured Bacteroidales bacterium | reverse complement strand
TGAAGCCCAACGGCGCGATCAGGATATTCGAGTCCGGATGCGAGGTCAGAAACCATAAGAGTAGCCGTATTCGAAGCCAGAATAGCATTACGGCGAACAAATTTTTCGGCCTTCTGAAGTATTTCTTTTCGGATTTCGAGACTGGTACCGGGTTTGCGTGAATTAATCACTTCAAAAACCACATCGCAGTCAGCCAGGTCGCTATATTCGACAGTACCTTTAATGCGCGACATAATAAGGCGCTTCTCGCTGTTGGTCATTCCCCAGCGAAGAATTTCTTTGTCAATCATGCGTGAAATACCTTCGAGTCCACCGGCAACGCGCTGTAAATCGAGGTCGAGGCACACCACATCAAAGCCATGCTGGCTGATCGTTTTGGTGATTTCCTGCCCCATCGACCCACAACCGATTATTCCGATCTTGTGAATGGAGCCATGCTGTTTTGGACTTTTGGTAAGACTGAAATCTTCCAGTTTTCCGATAAATTCTGACATTTCTGTAAATATATTTTTATGTTATTTCGAGTGAGAAAATTCCATATAACTAATCTTCAACACCTTATAAGAAATGGCATTGAAATCGGTTGCAAAGGTAAAATTTATTTAGCGGTTAAGTGAGGATTACTGTTAATATTTTCACAATAGGAGTTTAGGCTACTAGGAGTTTAGACTGTTAGGAACTTAGGCTGTTAGGAGTTTAGGTTGTAAGGAACTTGTACTATTAGGATTGAGGCTTATAAGTATTTGAAGAATAAATAATTGTCCATTATCCATTGTCCATTATCCATTATCAATTGTCAATTGTCCTCCGCCCATTTGGGATAGTAAATAAAATACTTTGATACCGTTTTGTTGTAAATAGCAATATTCAGTTGTTCCGAAAGGCCCGAAATATCCCATCGCTGATCGTTTTTATCAACCATGGTAATACGATCGTTGTTGGGGTCGTAAGCACTGTTCGATATTTCGCCCAGGCCTGATAAAAATTTATACTCGTCGCTTTTCAGCTTAAGTTTCCCGGTGATATTATCCCTGATTTTCTCTATTTTCTCTGGCGCAAAGGGTGTATTTGAAATAATTACCCTGAAGAGCTTCCGATTAAGCAGCGATGTGCAAAGCAAACTTAAAACCGGATCGGGATTTGACGACCATTCCTTTATAGCGCTGTGAATATCATAGTCGTCGAGAGCTGCAAATGTGGCCAATATTTCCGGTGACGAATCGAATTGCTCCTTACCAATCTGCTGACTCAGAAAAAACCGCAATGCCTTCGAAGCCGGCAACTCCTTGCTTTCAGCAAGCAGAACCCGCGCCCTGTTGAGTATGCTTACAAGCATATATTCGACTGACAGCACCGTTTTATGATAATAGACCTGCCAGTACATGAGCCGGCGGGCAACAATAAACTTCTCGATCGAATAAATGCCTTTCAATTCCACGGCCAGCTCATCATCGAGTACAGTCAGCATTTTAAGTATGCGGTCGGTGCTGATAACGCCCTCGTTTACACCGGTATAAAAGCTGTCGCGCATCAAATAATCGAGCCTGTCCATATCAAGCTGACCCGAAACCAACTGGTGCAGGAATTTACGCGGATAAGAGTTTTCGAAAATAGAAATAGCCATATCTAATTTTCCGCCAAATTCAGCATTCAGATATTTCATAAACATGAGCGTAATTTCCTCGTGCGAAATGCAGTGTACAATCTGGTGCTCCAAAGCATGCGAAAAAGGACCGTGACCGATATCGTGCAATAAAATGGCAAGTATGGCGCCCTGAGCTTCTTCGTTCGAAATATGAAATCCCTTTGATCGTAAAGTTTCTATGGCCTGCCCCATCAGGTGCATGGCTCCGAGTGCATGATGAAAACGCGTATGCAAAGCACCCGGATACACCATGGAAGCTAATCCCAATTGTTCAATCCTCCGCAGTCGCTGAAAAAACGAGTGCTCAATTACGTCAAAAACTAACTTATCGGCAATGGTGATAAAGCCGTACAAAGGATCGTTGATTATTTTCCGTTTGAATGGAAGAGAAGTAGTCACGCTTATTTGTTAAATTTGTATAAAAGACGATTCAAAAGAAGAATAGACACAATAAACCTTTCGCGGAAGCATTAATGTAATAGCATCAGCAAGTCCGAAAAATGTTTACACCATCGCTCACCGGCTATGATTGCAAAGATAACAAATGCCCTTATTAATTGTTAATAAATACAAATAAATGAACATGGAAAACGGAGTAATATTGTGGGCCGACGATGAGATTGATCTTTTGAAACCGCACATCATGTTTCTGAAGGACAAGGGGTACGAAGTTCTGACAACTAATAATGGCGACGAAGCCATCGATTTACTGAAAGTAAAAACCGTGGATATCGTTTTCCTCGACGAAAACATGCCCGGATTATCGGGAATTGAAACTTTGTCAATCATAAAAGCGAGTTACCCGAACCTTCCCGTGGTTATGATCACAAAAAGTGAAGAAGAGCATATTATGGAGGACGCTATAGGATCGAGCATTTCGGATTACCTGATAAAGCCGGTTAACCCGAAACAGATTCTGCTGAGCGTGAAAAAGAATCTCGAAAACAAACGGCTTGTCAGCGAGAAAACGACGCACGCCTATCAGCAGCAGTTTCGTAACATAGGAATGGAAATCAGCAACCGCCTCGATTTTAATGAATGGGTGGATGTATATAAAAAACTCATTTACTGGGAACTGGAACTGGAAAAAGCCCAGGACCAGGGAATTGTTGATATCATGCGTTCGCAAAAGGTAGAGGCAAACCAGGTTTTCTGCAAGTTTATCGAACGGAACTACCTCGATTGGCTGAACGGACGAAGTGCCGAGAAACCGGTACAGTCGCATACACTTTTTCGCGAAAAGGTTTTACCCCTGATCAAGGAAAACAACTCAATGTTCATGATCCTGATCGATAACCTGCGTTACGATCAGTGGAAAATGCTGCAACCCATTTTTGAGGAATATTACCGGGTTGAGCGCGATGATTTGTATTACAGCATTTTGCCAACCACCACCCAATATGCGCGTAATGCCTTGTTTTCCGGACTTTTACCAAGCGAAATAGCCAAAAAATACCCCAAATACTGGGTCGACGAAGACGAAGAAGGCAGCAAAAACCAGTTTGAAGGAGAATTGCTTGGCGAAAACCTCAAACGGTTCGGGCAGGATGTGAAATATTCCTATACCAAAATTCTGAACCTTACGGCAGGCCGCAAACTGGTTGATTCGCTGCCCAACCTGATGGGAAACCGTTTTAATGTAATAGTCTACAATTTCGTTGACATGCTTTCGCACGCGCGCACCGAAATGGAAGTAATCCGCGAACTTGCTGATGACGAACCGGCCTATCGTTCGCTTACGGTAAGCTGGTTCGAGCATTCGCCTTTGCTCGACATTATTAAGTTCCTCGCTGTGAAGAAAATACCGCTCATTATTACAACCGATCACGGTTCGGTGCGCGTTGGTAACCCGGTAAAGGTAATCGGCGACCGCTCGACCAACACCAATCTGCGGTATAAAAACGGGAGAAGCCTGAATTACAATAAAAACGAGGTTTTTGAAGTAAAAAATCCTGCCGAGGCATTCCTGCCCCGGACCAACGTAAGTTCATCCTATGTTTTTTGCCGTGGTGTCGACTTCTTCGCTTATCCCAACAACTACAACCACTACGTATCATATTACCGCGATACCATTCAGCATGGAGGCATTTCGATGGAGGAAATCCTGATTCCGTTTATTTACATGAAAGCAAAATAGCCTGAAAAACAATTTAAAAATGAATAGTTGAAAACTGAGGGGTGGAGTGTGCGAATCGACTGACATGAAGATTCAGGATCAAGTAATAATGAATATACTGTCATTATTGTGAGATCAAATTGCACTCTGCACCTCTTTTTTCAAACTTTTAGAAACCGGAACTTCTTTCATCTCAAATGTTACTAAGCAGTTCCCGAAAAAAAATATCAAACCGGATACGTATGGCCAAAATTTACACATGTGAAACACCGGAAGAACTTCAGCCCATTGCCGCAAAGCTGATAGAATTTCATGACGGGAAACGAATATTTGCTTTTCATGGCGAAATGGGGGCAGGCAAAACCACTTTTATAAAAGCCATATGCACCTTCCTGGATGTTACGGATACAGTTAGCAGCCCCACGTTTGCGATCGTTAACGAATACCTCACTTCAGGTGCCGGAAGCGTATTTCATTTTGATTTGTATCGTATTAAATCATGGACCGAAATGCTGGAAATCGGTTACGAAGAATACTTTTACAGTGGAAATTATTGCCTGATGGAATGGCCCGAAAAAATCGTAAATTTGTTACCCGAAGAAACTGTTCATGTTAAAATAGAGGTTTCGGATGATGGCAAAACACGCACCATCACTTTCTGATTCCCGAAACGATTGAACTATGATGCAAAATAACTACTCCGGAATCTTTCATTCAGGGCAATTAATGCCCCAGGAAGAGCGACTTGAAGTAAAACGAGGTCAAAAAAATCTTGTCATTGGTGTTCCAAAAGAATGTGCTTTTACCGAGAACCGCATTCCGCTTGACCCGGATGCTGTTGCTTTACTGGTGCATAACGGGCATCAGGTATTAATTGAAGCCGATGCCGGGAAAGCGGCTCATTTTGCCGATACTGAGTATGCCGAAATGGGGGCTGAAATTATTTATGATACAGCCAAGATTTTTAGTGCGGATATCATCCTGAAGATTGCACCGCCAACCCAGGATGAGATAGAAATGATGGGGCATAAACAAACGCTTATTTCTTCCATTCATACTTCGGCTATTAACGAGGAATATTTCAGGCGATTGTTAGTAAAACGCATCACAGCCCTGGCATTCGAATATGTGCAGGACAAAGTCGGCACTTTCCCGGTAATACGTGCCATGAGCGAGATAGCCGGCAACACTTCGATGCTGGTAGCTGCTGAGTACATGAGCAATCCGGAATATGGCCGGGGGAAAATGCTGGGCGGTTTCTCAGGCATCTCCCCTACCGAGGTGGTAATACTTGGCGCCGGGACAGTGGGCGAATATGCAACCCGTGCAGCACTCGGAATGGGTGCTTTTGTAAAAATATTCGATAATTCGGTTTATAAACTGCGCAGGCTTCAGAATAACCTCAATACCCGTGTCTATACTTCCATGATTCAACCAAGGGTTCTTATGAATGCTCTGCGTTCGGCGGATGTGGTAATAGGTGCCATTCACACTGCATATGGGCGGACACCGGTGGTTGTAACCGAAGAAATGGTTCAGCAGATGAAAGAGGGTGCTGTAATCATTGATGTGAGCATCGACCAGGGAGGTTGTTTCGAAACGTCCGAAGTTACCGACCACCGCAACCCGGTGTTTAAAAAATACGGGGTAACACATTACTGCGTTCCCAACATCGCTTCAAAAGTTCCCCATACGGCTTCATACGCATTAAGCAATTTCCTGTCGCCCATACTCTTAAAGTTTGGCGATGAAGGTGGTGTCGAAAAGGTATTACATTCCGATTACGGCATCCGCCAGGGTGTTTACCTGTACAACGGCATTTCGACAAATAAATTCCTCAGCGATTCGTTCCGTCTTCCTTTCCAGGACATTAACCTGCTGATGGCTGCTTTCAGGTAAATTGAAAATCATGCTTTCTCTTTTATTCCAACCTTTCCGGAATCTAACGGTCATTAAATAAAAAGTTAGTTTAATGATTATCAATAACGCGGAAAGAGATATTCACAAGTTAAGAACAGAATGAACTAATACGCTCTATAATCATTTTCCAGCACTGAAATTTTCGCTTTAAATTCTTATGCCCCTTATTCCCAACTCATTTTCCAATAGCATTTCACGAATGAAATTATATATTTTTTTACTTCTCTCCGCTTTCATTTTCCTGATTTCAGAGCCGGCATATTCAAACACTTCAAGCGAAAATGATGCAGGTAAAGTAACTTTAAGCGGTTATGTGCGTGATTGGTCGAATGGCGAGTTGCTGATCGGCGTTACCGTGTATTGCACCGAACTGAAAACCGGAGCCGTAACCAACACGTATGGTTTCTATTCACTGAGCCTCAGTCCGGGTAAATATACCATGCGTTATTCGTATATTGGCTTTACTACCCAAGAAAAAGAGGTTGAACTGAACAGCAATCAAACCCTGAATATTGACCTTTCACCATTGGAGTCAGTGCTTGGCGAAGTTGTGATCGTTGGCAAACGGACTGACGAAAACGTGCGTGCCCCCGAAATGAGCATGGTGAAGATGGATAGTAAAACCATACGGAAAGTGCCAGCCTTATTGGGTGAAATTGATATTGTAAAAGTCCTTTTTCTCTTACCGGGAGTACAATCAACCAGCGAAGGATCAACCGGATTCAGCGTGCGGGGCGGCAGTTCGGATCAGAACCTGATCATTCTTGATGAAGCCACCATATTCAACGCATCCCATCTGCTGGGTTTCTTTTCGGTGTTTAATAACGATGCGGTCAAGGATGTGACCTTGTATAAAGGCGACATTCCGGCCGCTTATGGCGGAAGGCTGTCATCCCTGCTCGAAGTAAGGATGAAAGATGGAAACACCAAGAAATTCGGGGCTACCGGAAGTATAGGCACTGTATCGAGTAAACTTACGCTTGAAGGGCCTATTTTGAAAGACCGGACTTCCTATTTGGTTTCAGGACGGCGTACGTATGCTGATTTGTTTCTTCCCCTGGCAAAAGATCAGAATGTCCGGGACAGCAAGTTGTTTTTTTACGATTTCAATCTGAAACTTTCGCATGTGATCAACGAAAATAACCGGCTTTACTTGTCAGGTTATGCAGGTAAAGATACTTTTAAAAATGAGTTCGCTTCCTTAATTTATGGTAACCAAACAGCTTCACTCCGGTGGAATCATCTTTTCTCGAAAAAACTCTTCTTTAATTACTGCCTGATCTTCTCGAACTATAATTACGGCCTTGGAACTCCTGAAGGTGCATCAACATCTTTCGAATGGAAATCGAATATGCGGGAGTATTCTACACGTTTCGATTTCACTCACTACCTTTCCAATAAACATACGTTTCGCTATGGCGCCACCGCTATGTATCATGTTTTTTTTCCGGGTTCAGCCTCAGGACAAGGATCGGAAAGTGCTATAACAGAGTTTGTTTTGCCGGATGAATATGCATTGGAATACAGCCTTTACGCAGCCGATGAATTTAAAATTACCGAGAAATTTACCGTTAAATATGGGCTGCGATTGGGGATATTTCAGAACGTGGGCCCTGGAACATATTATAATTTCGATGCTAATTATAAACCTGTTGACAGCACTGTTTACAAGAAAGGCGATATTTTTAATACGTATGCTAACCTGGAGCCTCGACTGGCATTTACATATCTGCTTAATTCCATTTCATCTATCAAAGGCAGCTACTCGCACACAGCACAGTATATTACACTGGCACAGAATTCAACGGCTGGCACGCCACTCGACATCTGGTTCCCGGCTACTCCAAATGTAAAGCCCCAGTTATGCGACCAGGTTGCATTGGGATATTTCCGGAATTTTAGTAAAAATACGTATGAAGCCTCCGGAGAGATTTATTACAAGGACCTCCGAAATGTCATTGATTTTCGAAATCATGCAAAATTGTTGTTAAATCAGTACATCGAGGGTGAGTTGCGCATTGGAACAGGATATTCTTATGGCATCGAAACCATGATACGTAAAAATGAAGGCAAACTCACTGGCTGGATCAGTTACACTTATTCAAGAGCATTCAGGGAAATACCCGAAATAGATAGCGGGAAAATATACCGAGCCCCTTATGATAAACCACATACTTTGAGTGTTGTGGCTAATTACGATATTACAAAACGCATAAACGCTTCTTTTACATGGGTATACGCTACCGGCCTTCCGATTACTCTCCCGACCGGAAGAGCAGTAGTAGGGAATGTAATATTGCCTATCTACTCCGACCGGAATGCCTACAGGATGGATGATTATCATCGCCTGGATTTTTCAGTCACTTTGAAAGGAAAAGACAAACCGGATAAAAAATGGCATGGCGAATGGAATCTTTCCATTTACAATGTTTATAACAGGCACAATACGTGGGCGATCAATTTTACTCCGGATGCGAATGACCCAAACGTTACTTACGCCGAGAAAACATACCTGTTTGCAATCATTCCGGCGCTTACCTATAATTTTAAATTTTGATAAAATCAGTAGAGACGCGAGCATCGCGTCTCTACATAAAAACGGATAAAAAAAATGAAATTCAATAAAATCTATATCATACTTTCTTTTCTGTCGGTACTTCTTGTTTCGTGTACCGAAAAAATTGATATCAAACTGGATGACAGTTATACCCGCCTGGTTGTTGATGGTTCTGTTACAACCGACACCATGGCACACACTGTCAGGCTTTCAACAACATCGAGTTACTATTATAACCTG
>CAIXAQ010000200.1 GCA_903917425.1 uncultured Bacteroidales bacterium | reverse complement strand
TTCCGGAATTTCCATATTCAACTCGAAAGCACGCTGGTTATAGGTCGGCAATGCCGGATAGTAGGCATCCGTAGCATGTATGGCTTTAAAGTTATTGAGCAAAATCTCATAGCGACGGTCAGGCTCAGGGGTAAAAGTTACATCTTTACCATCTTTCAGTACTTTATTGTCAGCAGGATTCCACTGGCATTCAGTATTGTTGATCACCATTTCGGGAATACTCTGATCGATGATGCGTTTCATGACTGAATACACCATTTTTTGCTTTGGTAAACCGTCGGCTTTACCATAATGCGATTTCAGTTCGTCGCGCAATCCCCAATGGGTAATGAGTTTCATGCCTTCAGGGAAATAAGTTTTCCCCGATGCATCTACCAGTTTATCCATATTGATGTTATACTCCGAAATGTACATATCGGCCTTCGAAAGTGCTTCGGTTACCTGTTGGTTGAGTGCAGCAGGAACACGCGAAGTAAAGGCATCGCCCATGCGGGCATAGGCCCAGTCGCGGCGCGACCAGGAATTGCCGAGTTCGGTTTTCTCTGTTAAAGTGTAAAACGGGAAGTTCAACATGGTGATAAAGGCTATTTTGTTGCTGAACAGGTCATCGGTAAGGTGCGACGATGGCGAAAAAGAGGCGAACATTTCGTCGATAGGTGTGAGCTCGGCCCCGCTCAAATCGACAGGAATGCGCAGATCCATGCCCATTTTATTGTAATTGCCGTACAGCACCTCGAAACTACGCTGCAATTTGTTGAATAAAACATCGAGTTTTGCAGTATCGGCGATAAAATTCTCAGCACAAAACTTGCTGAAAGCATCCTGGTCGCCATCCGTCTTTTCCCAAAGCGAAGCCGTTTGTTTTACACCGCGTTCGATTCGCATTTTTGCAGGTTCACCGCAGGTATCGGTGAGTTGTTTCACCACTTTGTCGATGGTTGCCTGGTTGATAAACCCTGTTTTTCCTTCCATAATTGAAGAGTTTGGTTTGTTGCATCCGGCAGCCAGCAATATCAATGGCAAGGCCAGAAAAAGGAATATTTTTTTCATAAGCGACTATTTGTTTGTTAGCAGATTAACATGCCAAAGGTAGAGGGAATTTGGATATTTGAACAGCTTGAAGCCCTAAAAAAACAACCAACTCATTTTATGTTCGTTTTTATATTATATTTGCCTAAAATACAGTTGCCAAACTGGTTTTCATTGTAAGATTTCCCAAGACAAATCCATTAAATTCAACTCAAAAATCATGATTTTACGAACATTACTGATTGCCGCGCTTCTAAGTTTATTTGCACGGCCTTTGCTTGCTCAGAATGATGTCCCGGTTCATCCATCCATTCTTGGAGAAGGCACGTTTTTAGGCATTACACCACCTTTGAAGGACCTTCCAGCTCTCACATCTGACGAAATACAGGCTTTGAAAATTAAAGCCGAAGCAAAAGTGATGAACAAGAAACTTCGTAACCGGGAATATCCTTTTGCAAAGACAGCCCTGCCCAATGGACCGGACGCAGCCTGGCAGAAAACCATGGGATCAACCGGGAAAGCAAAAGCACCCATCGTAAACTTCGACGGGCAAACCTCCCCTTATTACCCCCCTGACTGCAACGGTACCGCCGGTCCGAACCACTATATGCAGACAATTAACACCACCTATGCCATTTATAGCAAAACAGGTACATTGTTAGCAGGTCCTACCGCCATGAACTTGCTTTTTTCCGGTACTACCGGCTCCAACTATAATGATGGTGACCCTCTTGTTCTTTACGATGAACAAGCCGATCGCTGGCTTGCTGTAGAGTTTTCGATAAGCGGAGCCAACAATTATATGCTGGTTGCAGTATCTACAACTAATGACCCTACGGGAACATGGTACAAATATTCATTTGACGTAGCTGATATGCCTGATTATGAGAAATTCGGGATCTGGCAGGATGGATATTACATGGCCGACAACAACGGCGGAAGCAATGATACCTACGTTTTCGAACGTGCACAAATGCTTATAGGCGGTGCCACTCCTAAGATGGTTGGTTTTTCAAATGCCTGGCTCCCTACTACCATCGACGGTTTTATATGCGTACCCCCTGTTGATAACGATGGTGCCTTTGCCCCGGCTGGTTCGCCCGGATTGTTTATCGCCATGAACGACGATGCAATTGGCGGAGGCAGCGACCAACTCTGGATTTATGAACTTGCCGTGAACTGGACGAATACCGCATCTTCAACATTTACGCGCTCGCAGCAGATAAACGT
>CAIXAQ010000199.1 GCA_903917425.1 uncultured Bacteroidales bacterium | reverse complement strand
TACACCATTGATATGGCCATCTATAATTTCAACAACTCGGGCATAAGTAATATCAGCAATGCGCTGAAGGCTGCCGCCAACAGGGGCGTTGTTGTAAGAGTAATAGGTTGTGGCACTACAGCAAACCTGGGTGTTGATGAACTAGTCGGTTCTTTGGTCCATATTCTTATTGGGCCTGATAATCCTGCCAGGGTTGGTATTATGCATAACAAATTCTTTATTTTCGATGCCGAATCGGCAAACGCTAATGACCCGCTTGTCTGGACGGGTTCGACCAACCTTACCACCCAGCAAATCAACGTGGATGCCAATAATGTGGTTATCATCCAGGATCAGAGTCTTGCACGTGGTTATAAAATTGAATTTGAAGAAATGTGGGGTTCTTACGGAGTCAATCCTGATGCTGCCAAAGCCCGTTTCGGTTCTGCAAAAAAGAACAATACCCCTCATGAATATATGATCAACGGTAAAAGAGTTGAAAGTTATTTTAGCCCATCTGATGGTACAAATGCGAAGATTATTGAAGCAATAAACACTACCAACCACGATTTAAGTATTGCCACCATGCTGCTTACCCGCGACGAAATCGCAGCTCCGATTGCCAACATGAAAGCGGCAGGAAATGCAGTAAATATGCTCACCTACACCGAAGGCAATAACACATCCAGTGTTAATCTAACTCTACTTACTGCCCTGGGTGCGTCGCACTATGTATATTATCAGGGTTCGGGGGGGATCATGCACAATAAATATATGATCGTTGACCAGGGTGCGCCTACATCCGACCCTATCGCATGGACCGGCTCGCATAACTGGAGTGCAGCTGCCAACAACGATAACGACGAGAATACCTTGGTAATTCATGATGCAACCATAGCCAATATATTTTACCAGAGTTTTGCCAAAATCTTTGTTAACAGTGGTGGTGTACTTACCGGTTTGGGTGGCATAAGAGTTGACGAAAGCAATAAAAACATTTTG
This sequence comes from uncultured Bacteroidales bacterium, assembly GCA_903917425.1. Lineage (GTDB taxonomy): Bacteria > Bacteroidota > Bacteroidia > Bacteroidales > UBA4417 > UBA4417. The sequence goes on along the minus strand of CAIXAQ010000199.1, from coordinate 8,796 downwards.
CGGGTATTCCCGAATCCCGTTAAAAATGGTAATCTGAATGTTTCATGCACTCTTGCTTCGTCCGATAAAGGAATATTACAACTTGTTGACATAAATGGGAAAATTTTGTTTGAAACTGCCGTCAAACTCAATGTTGGCGAGAATATCCTGAATTACTCCTTCCCTGGCACCTATAAAGGCATGCATTTTCTCAAACTTAAAACTAACAATTTAACCTTGAACCAGAAGGTTTTATTTGAATAGTTTGTTTGAATAGATTGGAATTCCTAAAAAGAAGTTGTCCGCGAAAGGCAGCTTCTTTTTGGTTTCCGGGAAAAAGTAAGCTTTATTCTTTATAATATGGTCCATCGGTTATTTCCTGGAATTGAATCCTGGGGCATAGAGAGAATACCATGAATTATCCATACTTATTCTGATTGCTGTATACATAAATTTATATATTTGCCCCCGTTAAAACGGTCTTACTATGAACGAAATTCAAATCAGGAGAATTGAGCAGATAAAAAGTTTAATCGGCAATACGCCGTTGCTTGAAATAAGGTTCAAATACAAAGGCGAAGACCGGAAAATTTATGCCAAGTCGGAAAACCTGAATATGACCGGCAGCATAAAAGATCGCATGGCCTATGCCATTTTGCGGAAATCGTACGAAACAGGTGCGCTACAACCCGGTGCAACCATTATTGAGGCCACCAGTGGCAACACCGGAATTGCGTTTTGTGCCATTGGCAAGGCGATGGGGCATCCGGTTGTTATTTTTATGCCAAACTGGCTGAGTGCCGAACGCATTAACCTGATACAAAGTTTAGGTGCCAAAATAAACCTGGTAACAAAGGAAGAAGGCGGTTTTTTAGGCAGTATTGCAATGGCCGAAAAGTTAGCTAAAGAAACCGAAAACTCTTTCCTGCCAAGGCAATTCAGCAACGAAAACAATATACTTGCCCATTTCGAAACAACCGGTCCCGAATTATGGAACCAGCTTCAGTTTCGGGGTATTATGCCCGATGCATTTGTTGCCGGAGTGGGAACCGGTGGCACTATCATGGGTACGGGCAAGTTCCTGAGAACTAAAAACCCTAAAATCCGCCTCCACGCCCTCGAACCTGCCAATTCACCAACCTTAACTACAGGCTATAAAGTTGGGAAGCACAGGATTCAAGGCATATCCGACGAATTTATTCCTGAAATCGTGAAATTGAACGAACTGGATGAAATTGTTCAGGTTGATGATGGCGATGCCATTATTATGGCACAGAAACTGGCAAGCGAACTGGGGCTGGCAATGGGGATTTCATCCGGAGCAAATTTTATCGGGGCTTTAATTGCCCAGAATATGATTGGAAGCCAGGCCAACGTGGCAACCATATTTTCCGATTCCAACAAAAAATACCTGAGCACCGACCTGATGCGCGAAGAGCAGGTAAAAGATCATTTTTACTCAACAGATATTGAACTAATCAGTTTCCGGGCCTTCAAAAGGGTCTGCAGCACCTGCTGCGATCCGGCTGAATGTGCTGACAGTTACCTGCCCGGCGTATGCGATAAAGATCGCCTGCCTGGCTGTATCAGGCGGTAGGGCCATCTGGAACCCTGACAAATCAGCTCTTCCTGGCTGACATCTCAATATTAACTTTCATATTCTGAAATTGCTGCATATTAGTTAGCCTGGTGTGATTTTTAACTCCTTATATCCCAAATCATCAGCCATTTTTTATATTATAATTTATTCTATCTTTGCAGCCTTAAAATTCGTAGCTTAAATTACCTACTCATGGGCACTAAATACACTGAATACAAACAACTTAACTTAACCCGGATTGGAAACGAAGTGCTCGATTTCTGGAACGGGCAACATATTTTTGAGAAAAGTCTTGAAAACCGGAACGACAGCACACCTTACATTTTTTATGAAGGACCGCCATCGGCTAACGGAATGCCTGGCATTCACCACGTTATGGCCAGGGCTATTAAAGATATTTTTTGCCGTTATAAAACATTAAAAGGATTTTTTGTCGAACGTAAAGCCGGTTGGGATACTCACGGTTTACCCATCGAAATTGCCGTCGAAAAAACCTTAGGTATTACCAAAGAGGACATTGGTAAAAAAATCAGCGTCGACGACTATAACAAAGCCTGCCGCAGCGAAGTGATGAAATACAAGGATCGCTGGGACGAACTTACCCTGAAAATTGGGTATTGGGTCGATCTGGATAATCCTTATATCACATTCGACAATACCTATATCGAGACCTGCTGGCACCTGCTTTCGGAACTTTACAAAAAAGGACTTATATACAAAGGTTATACGATCCAGCCTTATTCGCCTGCTGCCGGCACCGGCCTCAGTACCCACGAACTGAACCAACCCGGAAGCTACCGCGTGGTAAAGGACAATACCGTTGTCGCACAGTTTAAAGTCCGGAAAGATACAAATCACGACATTATCCCGGCCCTTTTCGGGAACAATAAAACCGAAGTCTTTATCCTCGCCTGGACAACCACACCATGGACATTGCCCTCGAACACGGCACTTGCAGTAGGAAAAAATATCGAATATTTACTTGTAAACACTTTCAATCCTTATACTTACGAACCGATTAAAGTAGTTTTAGCTCAACCTCTGTTAAATAAATATTTCCCGGAGAAAAATGCTGAAATTCCGATGAACGAATATGTTCCGGGACAAAAAACTATCCCTTTCGAAATACTGAAATCTTTCCAGGGTAAAGATCTTGCAGGCCTGCGTTACGAGCAGCTTTTACCCTACGAGCAACCCGAAACCGGGGACGCTTTTGTCGTGATAACCGGCGACTTTGTGACCACCGAAGATGGTACCGGAATTGTTCATATAGCACCCAGTTTTGGTGCCGACGACTTTAAAGCGGCTAAGCAAAATGGCATAGGCGCACTTACCCTTGTTGATAAAACCGGGCGATTTACCGGGAGCATGGGTGAATTCGCAGGTCGTTTTGTAAAGTCGGAATACGCAAAAGACAACGATCCGCAGAAAGGCGAAAATGTGGATATCGACATCATTGTTAAGCTTAAAAAAGAAAACAGGGCTTTCAAAACGGAGAAATACGAACATACTTACCCGCATTGCTGGCGTACCGATAAACCCATACTGTATTACCCGCTCGACTCGTGGTTTATACGCACTACAGCTCTGAAAGACAGGATGATTGAGCTCAACAAAACCATTAACTGGAAACCCGAAGCTACCGGAACCGGCCGTTTTGGGAACTGGCTCGAAAACCTTGTGGACTGGAATCTGTCGCGTTCGCGTTATTGGGGAACTCCGCTTCCGATTTGGGTAAGCGAGGATCGCAGCGAAGAAATTTGTATAGGTTCCATTGCTGAACTGCAGTCAGAAATTGAAAAATCGATACGGGCTGGATTTATGTCAGTCAACCCTTTTGCCGGTTTCGAACCGGGAAATAACTCCACCGAAAACTACAATACTTTCGACCTGCATCGTCCTTATGTGGATGATATTTTTCTGGTATCGCCTACCGGGCAAAAAATGATCCGCGAAACCGACCTGATTGATGTTTGGTTCGATTCCGGTGCCGTGCCTTATGCCCAGTTTCATTATCCTTTCGAAAAAAACACCGGCCATCCCGGATATTTTCCTGCCGATTTAATAGCCGAAGGCGTTGATCAGACCAGGGGTTGGTTTTACACGCTTCATGCTATTGCAACACTCGTATTTGATTCGGTGGCATTTAAAAATGTAATTTCAAACGGGCTTGTACTCGATAAAACCGGCAATAAAATGTCGAAAAAGCTCGGGAATTCAGTGGATCCGTTCGAAACACTCGAAAAATACGGACCCGATGCCTTACGCTGGTACCTTATCACCAATTCACAGCCCTGGGACAACCTAAAGTTCAACCTGGAAGGCATTGCCGAAGTACAGCGCAAGTTTTTCGGAACCTTATATAATACTTACAATTTTTTCGCTCTGTATGCCAACATTGATGGCTTCTGTTATGCCGAAGCGGAAATTCCATTCGCCGAAAGGCCCGAAATCGACCGCTGGATACAGTCGGAACTTAACAGCCTGATTTTAAATGTAGATGATGCTTTCGCGGATTATGAGCCAACACGCGCCGGTCGCCTGATAGCTGATTTTGTGAACGAACACCTCAGTAACTGGTATGTTCGCCTGTCGCGCCGCCGTTTCTGGAAAGGAGAATACACCACCGATAAAATATCAGCTTATCAAACCTTGTATCGCTGTCTCGAAGTGGTTGCCAAACTGGCTTCTCCGATTGCGCCGTTCTTTATGGACAGGTTGTTTATTGATTTAAATGTGGTTTCAGGTGCCGATACATGCGAGTCAGTTCATCTTACTGACTTTCCGGTTGCCGACGAAACCAGGATCGACAAACAATTGGAGGAACGCATGCAACTGGCACAGCAGGTTTCGAGCATGGTTTTGAGCCTGCGTAAAAAAACCAACCTACGCGTTCGCCAGCCCTTGCAGAAAATTTTATTGCCGGTAACAGGTGAGCATATCAAAGAGCAACTTGATAAAGTGAGTAACCTGATACTGAGCGAAGTAAATGTGAAAGAGTTGGAATACCTTGATGAGTCTGCAGGATTTCTTGTAAAAAAAATAAAAGCAAATTTCAAAACACTCGGACCACGGTTTGGCAAGCTCATGAAGGAAATTGCTACTGCCGTTTCCGCTTTTTCACAGGATGACATCAGTCGCATAGAAACCGACGGGAAGTTTAACCTGCAGATTGGTGACGAAACCGTCGAAATAACTCTCAACGACGTTGAAATAATTACTGAAGATATTCCGGGATGGGTAGTTTCCAACCAGGGAAGCCTTACCGTTGCACTCGATATTACCGTTACCCAATCACTCCGCGAAGAAGGTATTGCCCGCGAACTTGTAAACCGCATCCAAAATATCAGGAAAGACCGCGGTTTTGAGGTAACCGATAAAATATCATTACAACTGCAAAAAAATGAACTGTTGGAAAGTGCAATCCTGAACTATAATAACTATATTTGCTCTGAAACACTGGCCGATTCGTTGATTGTTTCTGATACGATTTTGCAGGATGCCGATACGATTGAGCTTACCGAAGAAATAAGTGTTACAATAAAAGTTGAAAAAATACGATAATGTGTTAATGCGTTAATTTGAAAATGTGTTAATTTGAAAATTAATCCATTATCACATCAACAACTCAACCCATCAACCCATCAACAACTCAACCCATTAACCCCTCAACCCAATTAGCACATTAGCACATTAAATCATTAACCCATTCACATCTCCATTTTAAAAAACCTACCTATGAAAGCGGAAGACTTAAAAGAAGAAAAAGAAAAAACACATTACTCTACAGAGGAGTTGGTCGAATTCCGCGAGCTCATTCTAGATAAACTTGAAAAAGCGCGTCATGACCTGGTATTGCTCACCGAGGCCTATACCAACAGCAATGATAACGATACTATGGATACTTCTCCAACATTTAAAGTATTGGAAGAAGGCTACCAGGTGTTATCGAAAGAAGAAAATGCACGTTTAGCCGGCCGGCAGGAAAAATTTATTCAAAGCCTTGAGAATGCATTGGTTCGCATCGAGAATAAAACCTATGGCATTTGCCGCGAAACAGGTAAACTGATCTCGAAAGAGAGGCTTCGCAGCGTTCCTCATGCTACTTTAAGCATGGAAGCTAAATTGAAACAGAAATAAACTGAACACAGGATAACGTGCTTAAAAAGTCATTTTTAGTAGTATTCATCGTCCTGTTTATCGATCAGGCGTTAAAATTGTGGATTAAAACCCACATGACCCTTGGTCAGGAATTTCATATATCCGGAAACTGGTTTATCATTCATTTTACCGAAAACAATGGAATGGCCTTCGGGTTGCAATTTGCGGGTGGGTATGGAAAGCTGGCGCTGAGCCTGTTCCGGATTTTAGCGGTTGGCTTTTTAGGCTGGTATATAGTTCACCTGAGCAGAATAAAAACTGGTTTTGGCGTTATTTTTTCGTTTTCACTGATTTTAGCCGGGGCGCTTGGAAATATTATCGATTCCGCTCTGTATGGTGTTCTTTTCAGCGAAAGTACGTACTTCGATCTGGCCAGGTTTTTGCCGGCTGAGGGTGGCTACAGCACTTTTCTTCACGGTAAAGTGGTTGATATGTTCTATTTCCCGATTCTCGAAGGTTTTTATCCATCCTGGATTCCTTTCTTAGGGGGAGATAGTTATATCTTTTTTCGACCTGTTTTCAATATGGCCGACTCAGCAATTACGTCAGGAGTTTTCATTTTGCTGATCTTTCAACGAAATTTTTTTCAAACACACAACGAAAATAATATCGGGAAACAGCAAGATAGTCAAAACGAAAATACTTCGGATCATGCTGCTAAAACTATCAAACCGGAACAGGAATTAGAACCTGTAGATTAATATTCAGAAATACACAGTACTTTACAATTAGTTTTTTAAATTTGCTCGCAAAATCAATTTTATATGGCTCAAAAAATAATCGGCAAAATTTCACAGATCATCGGTGCTGTAATTGATGTATCATTTGACGAAAAAGTTCCGCTTCCTAATATTTATGACGCGCTGGAAGTAACCAATGAACAAGGTACTGTTATTGTACTTGAATGTCAGCAGGATATCGGTGAAAATACAATCCGTACAATTGCTATGGACTCTACTGATGGCTTGAGCCGTGGAATGGATGTTATTTCAACCGGGATGACCATTTCGATGCCTGTTGGTGATTCCATCAAAGGACGCCTGTTTAACGTAATCGGGAATGCCATCGATGGAATGCCTGCCGTTTCGCGCGAAAGAGTAGCCAGCATACACCGCGATCCGCCATTGTTCGAAAACCTTTCAACTTCTAAGGAAGTGCTTTATACAGGCATTAAAGTTATTGACCTTATCGAACCTTATTCAAAAGGGGGGAAAATTGGTCTGTTTGGTGGTGCCGGCGTTGGTAAAACGGTTATCATCATGGAGCTTATAAATAATATCGCTAAAAGCTATGCCGGGATGTCGGTTTTTGCCGGTGTTGGCGAACGTACCCGCGAAGGCAACGATTTGCTCCGCGAAATGATAGAATCGGGCGTTATCAATTATGGTGATGCTTTTAAAGAAGATATGGAAAAAGGTGGTTGGGATCTTTCATTAATTGATCCTGAATTACTCAAAGAATCGCAGGCAACACTTGTTTTCGGGCAAATGAATGAACCTCCCGGAGCACGTGCACGTGTTGCCCTTTCGGGTCTGACCGTAGCCGAATATTTCCGCGACGGCGATGAGAAGAGTGGGGGAAAAGACATCCTTTTCTTTATTGACAATATTTTCCGTTTTACACAAGCCGGTTCCGAAGTATCTGCATTGTTAGGTCGTATGCCGTCAGCAGTAGGTTATCAACCCACACTGGCTTCCGAAATGGGGGTGATGCAGGAACGCATTACCTCAACCAAACGCGGCTCAATTACATCAGTTCAGGCCGTGTATGTGCCTGCCGATGACCTTACCGACCCGGCTCCTGCCACCACTTTTGCCCACCTTGATGCCACCACGGTATTAAACCGCAAAATTGCAGAACAAGGTATATATCCTGCCGTTGATCCACTTGATTCAACATCGCGCATCCTGAGCCCTGATATTGTTGGGGAAGAGCACTACAACACAGCCCAACGGGTAAAAGAAATTCTGCAGCGTTACAAAGAATTACAGGATATTATTGCGATCCTGGGAATGGACGAGCTTTCGGACGAAGATAAACTGGTAGTTCAGCGTGCACGCCGTGTTGCCCGTTTCCTTTCGCAGCCATTCTTTGTTGCTACGCAGTTTACAGGTATTCCGGGAGCGTTTGTTGCCATCGAAGACACTATCAAAGGATTTAAAATGATTCTTGATGGCGAGGTCGACATGTATCCCGAATCAGCGTTCAATTTAGTTGGTACAATAGAAGAAGCAATCGAAAAAGGAAAGAAAATGCTGGCGGAAAGCTAAGGAGGTTATGAGAGATGAGTTATGAGAGATGAGATTTGAGTGATACGGGATGTCGAAAGTCAAAGGTCGAAAGTCAAATGTCGATAGTCAGGAATTACAAGAATTATATTTGTCTCACAATTCGGCTCCGCTTAACTGGTAATTTATAACTCATATCTTATCTCTGTCATAGTCCAAAAGCCTTGCTGCGTAACAGTCCCGCTGCCTAACAGTCTAACAGCCTAAACCTCTACAGCCTGTAAAATGAAAATAGAAATAGTAACCCCAGATACAAGCATATACGAAGGCGAAGTATCACTCGCTCAATTACCTGGGCTGGATGGCTCGTTCGAGGTATTAAATAACCACGCCCCCATGATTGCTGCACTGAAAAAGGGCAAAATAAAAGTGATTGATACAAAAAAAGACACTCTCTTTTTTGAAGTTAATGGCGGTGTTGTGGAAGTACTGAAAAACAGGATACTTGTCCTTGCCGAATAGGTAACAAAATACATTCAGATTGCAATTCTTCGGTGGTTTTTCAATAACCACTGGTAGTTGCGTTGCCACCGGCGAAAGCCTCAAACTCCTCTGATAAATTTAGCTGCATTATAGAAAGCAAAGATATTTTTGCGTGAAACAGGTATAGAGATAATTGAATGTAAAGCAATTGTTCTCTTACCACTAATCACACTTGTAAAGAGGCTGAAAAGTTACAGGGATTAACTTAAATATATGAATTAATACTGACAATCTGCGTGTTACGACAGATTTAAAATCAAACCTGAAATTATTTTTAATCATTAG
>CAIXAQ010000198.1 GCA_903917425.1 uncultured Bacteroidales bacterium | reverse complement strand
GCAAAAACGGTTATTGCTACTGCTGAAGTTGCCACTAAGGATACCTTATCCCTGAAATCAAACGATTCCGTTGCAACGGCTAATTTGCTTCCTGTTTCGACACCGGCTGCTGTTTCAACCGCTGATTCCTATGACGACGGGAAAACACCTTTATGGCTATTCTTCTTAATTGCATTTGGTGCCGGTTTGATTGCCATTCTTACTCCATGCGTTTTCCCGATGATCCCAATGACTGTTTCCTATTTCATGAAATCGGGATCTAACGGAAAAATCCAGGCTTCCATCTATGGATTGTCAATCATTGCCATTTATACACTTTTCGGAACAGTGATAGCCGTTCTTTTCGGTGCTGAGTTCAGCAACTGGATCAGCACCCACTGGCTTCCCAACATTCTGTTTTTCCTGATTTTTGTGATTTTTGCGGCTTCCTTTTTCGGATATTTCGAAATCACCATGCCTAACTGGCTGGTAAACAAATCGGTAGAAGCTGAAGATAAGGGAGGCACTATAGGTACCATATTTATGGCACTTACCCTTGTGCTGGTATCTTTCAGTTGTACCGGTCCAATAGTCGGTACCATTTTGGTCGAATCGGTTGGTGGTCAGATCATTAAGCCGGTGGTTGGGATGCTGGGATTTTCGCTTGCTTTTGCCATACCATTTACCTTGTTTGCTTTATTCCCGCAGTGGCTTAATAAAATGCCCAAATCGGGTGGCTGGCTCAATACCATTAAAGTTGTTTTGGGATTTATAGAACTGGCGTTCGCGCTTAAATTTCTCAACGTACCCGATCAGACTTACCATTGGGGCATTTTAGATCGTGAAATATACCTCGGTTTCTGGATCGTGATTTTTACCATGATGGGATTCTACCTGCTGGGGAAAATAAAATTCCCGCACGATAGCGACTACCCGGTAGTGAAGTCGTTTCCGCGCCTGCTGCTAATCGTTGCTACCTTCACTTTTGTAATTTATCTAGTGCCAGGTTTGTGGGGAGCCCCATTGAAAGGCATTTCAGGCTGGCTTCCTCCCATGGAAACGCAGGATTTTGATGTAACAGCCATTGTACGCGATAATGCCGGAAGCGGAGGAGAAATAAACAAGGGGAATATCGCCGAAACTCCAAATTACCTTAATACCGCGCTTAAGTTGCCTCACGGGTTAAAAGGATATTTCGATTATGACGAAGCCCTGAAAGCTTCAAAGGTCTTAAAAAAACCTGTATTTGTTGATTTTACCGGGCACGGATGCACCAACTGCCGCGAAATGGAAAACCGCGTTTGGAGCGATCCCCAGGTGCTGAAACGCCTTCGCGAGAATTTTGTTCTGGTTGCCCTTTATGTGGACGATAAAGTGATAGAAATGCCTGAAAATCAGTGGTACACCAATAAAGCAGGGCGACAGGTAAAACTCCTGGGAAAGAAAAATACCGAAATACAGATCGAAAAATTCGGAAAGAATGCACAACCTTTTTATGTAATCCTCGACGAGGACGGCAATTCGATGGTTACACCTCATGCCTATGACCTGGATATTGCTTCTTACATTAAATTCCTGGATGATGGGGTTGCCGGCTACAATAAAAAGTTTGGAATAAAATAGAATTCCTATGCATTTTTTGAAAAACCGGCAGTATTTCTATACTGTCGGTTTTTTTATCTGCCTGTTTTTTAAAAGGTTGTGATTCGTCAGTTGAATTTATTTCTTATTTTTTTAAAATAAATCTGAATTTTGAAATTTGTGGCACAGGCTTTGCTTCATACTTTGTAACAGACTGTCTGAAACCATTGTTAATAAAGGCTTGAATTAATAACACATTACTAACACTTACTGCCATGAAAAAGATAACCTTATTGCTGCTCCTTTCGATGGGTATAGTATTCGGTGCCGAAGCACACAAATACAGAAATATAAAGTCACACGTAACCATCTCGATACAGACGTTCTACGACCAGCTTTCACCTTATGGTGATTGGATTTACACACCTGATTTTGGATATGTCTGGCGTCCTTACTTTGATTACCCGGAGGATTTCCGTCCCTATTCCTCCGGTGGAAACTGGGTTTATACCACATATGGCTGGACCTGGGTTTCAGACTACAACTGGGGATGGGCCACATTTCACTACGGCCGCTGGGATTTTGACGATTATTTAGGCTGGATGTGGATTCCCGGATACGAATGGGCACCTGCCTGGGTAACCTGGGGTTCGTACAATAATTACTGGGGCTGGGCACCATTGGGACCGAACATCTACGTTTACAGCAATTCTGGCTGGTTTGCCCCTGACCCCTGGTGGACCTTTGTACCACAAAACCGCTTCTGCTCAAATAACTGGAATAACTACATCTACGACAGACATGTGAATGTTACAAACATCACAAATATTACAAACGTTTATGTCGACAACAGCTACAACAGTGGCAACCACAATTCCTGGTACCAGGGGCCACGGGTCAGCGATGTTGAAAGATACGGCAGGACTAAAGTCAGAACAATGCAGGTTGTCGACAATCAAAGGCCTGAAAATACAGGGGTTAGAAGTGACAGGTTGAATGTGTACCGTCCGGAAGTTGATAAACCACGAGGTGAAACCCGTCCTACAGAATACCGGAACGTTGAACAGGCAAGATCGACCACGCGTATTCAGCAAACCAATGCAAGGACGAACAACCCCGGAGCTATCCGTACCCGTGAAAGCAGCACCGAAACAGGCAGGGCAAGCCAGAGACTGAATGAGCGTAATGAGAATGTGAATGCTTACAGCCGGGAAAATCCAGGAAATTCAACTCCGGCTCCAACCACGAGGACTACAGGGGAAACCAGGGATTTAAAAGTGACTCCCCGGATCAATAACCAGTCCGAACAACGCAATGGCAACATAAATGGTGAAACAAGAAGTGAACCCCGCAATCAATCACAAGGTTCGGATGTTAGAAACTCAAACAGACCTTCTGTTGAGCCAACAAGACAAACACCTTCAAGGGATGTAAACAATAATGAGGCTGAAAGAGGTAAACTGCAAACAACATCACCCAGGATTGAAAATTCTGAAAACCGTCAATCCCGCACTACTACTACAACCCGTGAAAATGGTAACAGTTTCTCCGCACGCGAATCAGTTAAAACGCAAACTCCTGTTGTTCAGCCATCACGCCAGGAACGAATGAATCCTTCCATTCCGGCATCAGCTAACCGGGTAGAAAATACCGTCAACAAAAAGATTGAAAAAGAAAACGGCAGGCAGACGGAAGGCAAAAAAGTTACAGAACGCCCTGAAAGCAGAACATCCGGGAATCCGACACGCAGGTAATTTCAAATTTAAAAAGAGTAAAACGGTTGCAGAAGAAATTCTGCAACCGTTTTTGTGTGCATTTTTATTCCTTACAAAGTCGTGAAAACAAATACAAGCCACAGATCTCGCAGATTTGAATTAAATCAATTCCGTCAGTTGTAACATAAAACTATCCCGGGAGGGTATAAATCTGTGCTTTCTGTGAAATCTGTGGCAAAAATGGCGAATTGAGGGGGTGAATAGTAACTGATCTTGAAACAAGAAATTAGTAAAGCAACCGATATTATTTATATTTGCGACTGAATAGAAGTATCTGTTTTCAGACATCTTTCTGTTTTTTTACTCAAACTCTTAAAATTACAGCCATGAATTGGGCCTATTTTCATTTAGTGATCAACCATTTTCCAATCATCGGGGTGATAATCGGGACCTTGATCCTGCTGGCAGGGATGTTATTCTCCAACCAGGGAGTTAAAATAAGCGGTCTTGCAACCGTGCTTTTTGCTGCCTTAATGGCGATTCTTGCCTATTTGACTGGCAATCCGGCAGAAGAAGCAGTAAAAGTAGTACCCGATGTTGCCAAGAGTCTGGTCAGCCGTCACGAAGAAATTGCGTCTATCGGGATGTATTTGCTTATTCCTGCGGGATTGCTGTCGGCTTTAACATTATTCAGTATCTGGAAGAAAGAAAAATCCGTACATTTTCTGTTTATTATTACATTGGTGCTTTCGCTTATTAGTTCATTGGCAATGGTTTACGTTGGGCGCACCGGCGGACAAATCAGGCACTCTGAATTCAGGAGTGCTGCTACAAAGCAGTATATTATTGACCATCAGAATGATAAGGAGGAAGATGAAGATTGATTTTTAAACTTTCTAAAAATCTGTTTTTAAACGTCCAATTTCTAATAAGCAGATTTTTCTTTAACTGAATTAAAATCAAGACCACATTTCCATTCCTCAAATTTATATTATTATGTTTAAACAGTTGAAGTTAAGTGGTTTGATGGTTTTAATGACTATCACTGCTTTTTCCCAGGGATTTTTACCTGCTGATGCCGGAATGGTGGATGTAGGCCGCAGTTCAGTAGCCTGGGGCGACTATGACAATGACGGTGATCTGGATGTTTTACTTACCGGCGACCATGGAACCGGACCTTATGTGGCATCCATTTACCGGAATGATGCAGGTGAATTTACAAATATAAATGCCGGATTGGCAGGGATTTACAACAGTTCAGTTGCATGGGGTGATTATGATAACGACGGAGATCTGGATATTTTAGCCTGTGGCAGAAACATCAATAATTCAAAAACTTATATTTACCAGAACAACAACGGTGTTTTTGTTCAGAAAGAGGCCGGTTTGCCCGTTATTGGTTCCGATGGCGCAGTAGCCTGGGGCGATTATGATGGAGACAACGATCTGGATATTCTCATTGCAGGTGCATTTAGCTGCCGGATTTTAAATAACAATACCGGTGTTTTCACGGATATTAATGCAGTGTTACCGGCAGTATCAAATTGTTGGGTGAATTGGGGCGATTTTGATAACGATGGCGACCTGGATGTTTTTGTAATGGGTGATTTGGGTGGTATTTTAATGTCAGCCATCTATCGCAACAGCGGGGGGATATTTTCCGAAGTGCCACAAGCCGCGATTACTCCGCTGGCTGGTGGTTCTTCGTCCTGGTGCGATTTCGACCATGACCGGGATTTAGATTTGCTGATTACCGGTTTTAATGAATATCTGGAGCCCCAGACTTCTATTTTCAGGAACCTGGGTAACATGGTATTTGAAAACGTTTACCCTGGATTGATTGGTGCTTCGTTAGGCACAGCCGCCTGGGGCGATTATGATAATGACGGAAATACTGATATTCTGTTAACAGGTCAGAATGCAGGATGCGGAACACTTTCGAGTATCGTTTACCACAACGATGGCAATACCAATTTTACCGATATAAATGCACCGCTCGATGGAGCCGAAAGAGGTTCGGGTGCCTGGGGTGATTTTGATAACGACGGCGACCTCGATATCCTTATTTCAGGAATAACATCGGCAGGAACGGCAAAAACCAGGTTGTATTCAAATGTGTTGGGGAGCAATACTTTCTGTGTAAATCAACCACCATCAATTCCTGACGGATTAAGTATGTACATTGACGGGTACACTGTTTACCCGGGATGGCTGGATGCGGCCGATGATCACACCCCGGCAAACGGGTTGACATACAATATCCGCATCGGGACTTCTTCCGGGGCTCAGAATATACTTTCAGCCATGTCGAATCCTGCTAATGGGAAACGATTGCTTCCGCAGGCCGGCAATACGGGCAATAATACTGACTGGACAGTACATCTGCCTGACGGAACCTATTACTGGAGTGTACAAGCCATTGACCACACATTTGCTGCTTCCGCATTTGCACCCGAACAACAATTTACCCTGCTGAATGTTGGTGAAACCGAAAACGAGATTGCGGGAATACATGTTTATCCAAACCCGGTTTGCGATAAACTTTTAATTACAGCTAACGATCCTGTCGCTGTTGAAATCATATATTCTGACGGACGGGTTTTTAAAGCTTCAAAACCGTCTTCAAAAACCATTTCGTTCGACACAAAAAATTGGCATTCAGGTGTTTATATCCTGAAAATAAACGACCGAAATCAGGTGGTTTTTCGGAAAATTATCAAGATATAGTCCCATTCCGGTTTCGGAAGGAATTTTGTTAAAATTCAACTGATCCCGCTTTTTACAGTAGTTCTTCTGCGTAAAATTTGTAAAACCAGGTAATGGTTTCAATACCGTTGAAGAAACATTCGAGATGGAAATTTTCGTTTGGCGAATGAGCCGCATCTGTATCAAGGCCAAAACCCATCAGAATGCTTTTTACGCCCAGCGCCTGCTCGAAAGTTGAAATAATCGGGATGCTTCCACCGCTCCGGGTCGGGACTGGCTTGATACCAAACACAGTTTCGTAGGCTTTGCTCGCTGCACGGTAAGCAGCCGTATCGGTAGGTGCCACATAAGGAAATCCGCCATGGTGCTCGGTAACTTTAACTTTCACAGTTTCAGGAGCAATTGACTCAAAATATTGGGTAAAAAGCCCGGCGATCGTGTGTGGATCCTGGTGAGGAACCAACCTCATACTTATTTTCGCGAAAGCTTTGGCCGGAAGTACCGTTTTTGAGCCTTCGCCGGTATAACCACTCCAGATTCCGTTTACATCCAGGGTAGGGCGCGTGCCGGTACATTCATTTACGGTATAACCTTTTTCGCAAAGAGTTGCCTTAATATCTAGCTTTTTTTTGTAATCGACCAGGTTAAAAGGTGCACGAGCCATATCCCTGCGCTCTTCAATGGTAAGATCCAATACGTCGTCGTAAAATCCTGGGATCGTAATATGGTTGTTCTCATCGTGCAGGGATGCAATCATTTTTGCTAAAATATTTGCCGGGTTAGCAACAGCACCGCCGTAAATGCCCGAATGCAGGTCTTTGTCAGGACCCGCAACTTCCACTTCCATATAGGCAAGTCCGCGCAATCCAACCGTAATACTCGGTATATTGATGGCGATCATGCTGGTATCCGAAACCAGTATCAGGTCGGCTTTCAGCAGATCCTTCTGGCCGGGAAGCCATTTAGCCAGTGCCGGCGAGCCCATTTCTTCCTCCCCTTCAATCATCCATTTTACATTAAACTGAAGTTGATTGGTCGAAACCAGGTATTCAAATGCTTTCACCTGCATGAATAATTGTCCTTTGTCGTCAACCGCACCGCGGGCAAATATTTTTCCATCACGGATTTCAGGTTCAAAAGGCGGCGAATCCCAAAGGTTCAATGGATCGACGGGCATTACATCGTAGTGTCCGTAAACCAGGATTGTAGGTTTAGCCGGATCAATAATTTTTTCGGCATACACCACAGGGTGCCCGGTGGTTGGCATGATTTCGGCTTTATCGGCACCTGATTTAAGTAATTGGTCAACAATATATTGGGCTGTTTTAACCATATCGTCCTTGTGCTCGCTTTCGGAACTGATTGAAGGAATACGAATAAGGCCGAACAGTTCGTCCAGGAAGCGGTCTTTGTTGGTTTCGATGTAGGTTTTTATGGAATTCATGAGTGGCAGTTTTAGGTGGTAAATGTATGAGAAATGAGTTGTTTTATTTAATATTATTTGTGCCGAATTTGTGCGGTTGAATTAATATAATGAGGAAACACTATTATACTATTCCTGTTCAAAATAGTTAATCTCGAATGTTTCTCCGTCAAATTTACCGTAGGAGTAATGTTTCACCCAGTCG
>CAIXAQ010000197.1 GCA_903917425.1 uncultured Bacteroidales bacterium | reverse complement strand
TAAAAAAAACCGGCTATTTAAACCGGTTTTGATATTTAAATGTCGTAAAATTCCGAAAAGAAAATCGGCATACACTCTAAAAAATTGCATATCGAAATCAATATGAGCATTTTAGCTGTTTATGTCAGGGGTTCAAAAATTCTTTCTGAAAATCCTTCCATAATTCATCGGGCATGACCGAGAGTGAGTTTTCGGATAATTCGCCCCCATCCTGAAGTACTGTCATGGTTTCGGGCGAATACTTCTGTGCATTCGTGGCTATAAAATCTTTATACCGCGACAATTCCACTTTCAACCAATCGGTAGCGTCTTCCGCTAAGTAGCAGGATGGCATTTCTGCTACCCAGTCCGATGGTTTTATATCATAAATCCATCCCTTCCCATAAGGATCCTGATTTAATAACTCCTTGTTCAATTCAAGAGCCGGGTTTGAATTGACTACAATTCCCGAAATAGGTGAAGAGATCGTAAGTGTTCTGCCGTTTTGATCGATTTCGGCCAATAAATCTCCTTTCGTAATCTTATCGCCCGGATTTTTCATATTACGCACACTCACTTCTCCTGTTATTCGAAGTAAAAGATCATCTAAGCCAACTTTGGCAGTTCCCGACTTTTCGAGGTAAGCCCAGGTGTGATTTTTACTGTAAAAAATGCCTTGAGGGATTTTTAAAATACTGGCCGACAGTATTCCCCAGGCTTTTTGGATCCGTTCTGTAATTTTTACCTGCCTGTTCAATGCCAGCCAGAAAGGGATGAGCAACAAAAGGAAAGCAATAATCACTATGTACTCTATGCCTTTTGTGTCGAAAATGTTGTTGTAACTAAATCCGTCCATTTTTTTCAATTTTTTATGCTCTCCGATGTTCACGTCCGAAAGCGGGTTGTTGTTGTTTATTTTCTTCATTCACCCAGTTAGGCGATTCCCTTAAAACCGGCAGGCGATTTATAACCCAGCGGAAAATCCAGATCTCTGTAAATAAAACTGTGAGGGTAACTACAATTTCCATCCACGACGGAACATAATGTACAGCCATATCCCATCTGAATCCTATAACCGTGACGTTCAACCTGTTCAGCACCACTCCTACCATGGTGAGAATTGACGCAAGCCTTATCAGGAATACGCTGTTTTTTCTATAGCTATAGAAATAGAGCATCATAGGTACCAGAACAAATCCGATCATTTCGAGAAGGTACCAGTAGCCCATGGGCGTATTGATCAGATCCCAGCGTTTACCATGAATAAACACTAGCAATTGCAGGAAAAAATAGGCAAACAATGCACCGGTGCATATTTTCGCCAGGCCGTGGATTATTCCGTGTTGCGCCTGTTGGTTTTTATCACTGATCTGGTTCGCAAACACTCTGTGGCTGATGGATCCTTCGAAAATTACCATCGAAAGGCCTGCAAAGATGCTTGATACGAAAAACATGATAGGTATAAACTCGGAATACCAAAGCGGGTGTATTTTTTCCTTCGCCATCAGGTATAAAGCACCCAATCCTGATTGGTGAAGCATAGATAGTGTTATCCCGAAAATAACCGCTGCCAGTGTCATTCCTGAAAGTATTTTTCGGGCACGCCTGGCTCCCAGCCATTCGGCTATAGCCGGCGAAAACTCAATCAGTTGCGCAATCATATACAAAAGGAAATGCCACGCCACCAGGAATAACACCGAACTGACGCCAAAATTGTTTCCTATGATAGGGTTGATCACATTCCAGGGGCGCCCCAGATCGAGAAGCAATGCTCCGGCATAAAACAGGTATGCAAGAAATCCATTCAGTACCGTAACCCTCACTATGGATTTGTACTTCTTCATGTTCAGGATATAAACCATGAACGTGATCACGTAAGCTCCGCCTGCAAAAGCAACGCCTGTAACCACATCAAAACCTATCCACAATCCCCAGGGAATTTCCTGTGAAAGATTGGTAATTGAGCCTATACCCTTCCAGAAACGAATGACAATCAATACGATACCTAACATTATTATAGGTATGGAAATGATATTGAAGGGTGTAAGCCATTTGCCTTTTGGCTTCATTTCTCTGAACAGGAATTTTAAGATGGGCTGCCCATCATTGTCGGCCGAAATAATATGACTCTTATTCATTTTCGCTTTCATTATTTAGGTTATCCTTTTTAGTAGATTGCTGAATTCCCAATAAAAGGGCCGGGACTAGTACAAACACACTTGGAACGGTATACAAAAAGCCTTTTGTGAGTGATGGATACGATTCTGTCTGAAGGGTAGTATTCAGTCCTATTTCCTTAAAAGGCACAGGCGAAAGATACAGCCAGCAAGTTCCGCCGGCTTCGTGCTCACCATAGATCTGATCGTAATAAAGATCCGGTTTTTCGTACATTCTTCGCCTTGCTTCCGTTATCAGTTCCCTGCGGGTACCAAACATAAGAGCTTCGTTAGGGCAATTTTCAACACAGGCAGGAAGTTCACCTTTTTTCACCCTGGTCTCGTAGCACATGGTGCACTTTTCAATTTTCGGATTCGGGCTGTGAAATTCAAATTTTGGAATATCGAATGGGCATGAAACCATACAATAGCGGCATCCCATGCATTTATTTCCCCGCCATATCACAGGGCCGTCTTTTGTCTTGGTCATTGCCTGTGTAAGGCAGGCGGCCGCACAGGCAGGTTCGTTGCAGTGCATACATTGCATTTTGGAATACACAACCCCTTTCGATGTTTTGTATTCGTTAACCACGGTGCGGTGCTTGTCATCAGGTTTTCGCAACCCTTTGATTTCCTTATTCGAAGGTGGTTCGGGCAAACCATTGGCATCGGCACAATCAATTTCGCAACCACGGCAGCCCTTGCAACGTGCAGCATCATACAAAATACCTTTAAACTCCGGATCGCTTTTGCTTTTTGGTGCCGCTATCAGGTCCTTCCCAACTGCCAGGGTAAGTCCTGTGGCACCCATTATTTTAAAGAAGTCACGACGATGTAAATCCATGTTTTTAATTTTTTAAGATGAACGGTTATAATCGAAAAAGAAGAATTGCTTTTATTTGTAGTTATCGAGGAAATTAGTTTGAAAATCTTCCCAAACCTCCGGCCCGAAATCAGCCAGGATACCTTCTTTGAGTAAACCGCCGTCCTGAAGTACAACGTGCGAATATTCAAGGCTTTCAGGCTTTAAAGTAGCAGCGAGAAAATCTTTTATTCTTGAGAACTCGGTGTTTATCCATTTTTTGTATTTCTCTGCCATCTCCATAAACTGGATTTCTTTAAACCAATTGGTAGGTTCTATCATATAAACCCAACCCTCAGCATAGGGTGATGAATTCATCTTTGAGGCATCAGCAATAAGTGCGTCATTTTGCTTTTTAATGGTTCCCGAAACCGGCGAATACAGGCTTAACTGTTTTCCAAACTGAATTATTGAGAAGAGCAGTTCACCTTTTTTGATCTTTTCACCCGGATTTTTCATTTCAACGCGTGTGATCGGACCCGTGATATGTTGCAGAAAATCGTCAATTCCTATTGAAATATTTCCGTCTTTTTCCATAAAAGCCCATGTATGCGATCTGTCAAAATATAAGCCGTTTGGCACTTTTACAGCACTTTCGTCAAAACCGCTTATTGAATCGTTAAAATCGGGGATTATAGATGCTTGTTTTCTGTAACGACTAACAACTGCACTTGCAATCACACCTGCTGCAATCAGCATGGCAACTATCAACAAAACCAATCCGGCATTCGATGATTTCTCTTCGGGTTTACTATATACATCAACGGCATTAAACTTAGCAAGTTGCGACTGGCTCTCGCTGCCTGTAAGATCACAGAAACCATTCTTGTTCATTAATTGCTGCCCATCGGTAAGCACCCACGATAAAAATGCAATTTCGGTTTCACTTGCAGGTTTCACTTTGCTGATTGCATAAATATTGCTGTACAAAGCTTTGGGATACTTCCCTATCCAAACACCACGCATGAAAGTACTGAGATCAGAGTAAATGTTTTCCATATAATCGATGGTTCCATTTCCATTCTTATCAACAGGCAAGATTCTTATGTTTTCAATCATGCCCTGATTATCTTCACTCAGAATATCAACAAGATTGCAAAACCCTATTGCATATTTATCCTTCTGAATAGCAGAAACAACGTCTTCATTTGTTCTCACAGAAATCCTGTTAACTGGCATTTGAATTTGCTGAAGAAAATTCTCCATCCCTGCTTTTATGGTTTCATCGCTGCTCATATAAACAGTAACAGTATTGTTTTGACTCCTGCCGAGAAGTGTCCCCCAATTCTGTTTATCCGGGTTATTGATAATTTGCGACAACATTTCCGGGGAAACGCCCTGTTTCATGATTTCTTCCATAAAAGGGTTTCCTGCATTGAAAATAGGCACTATAACATCCCGACCAACCGTTATTTCCCAGGTCTTTTCATTAGCGGTTGCCACCTTTGTTTTAGTTGAAACGAAACTCAGGCTTTCGCCCATGCCTGATTCTGAATTTTTATCAGCAGCCCCGTTAATGACTTTCACATTCACACCTGGATTCAGGAGATTAAATTCGCT
>CAIXAQ010000196.1 GCA_903917425.1 uncultured Bacteroidales bacterium | reverse complement strand
TTTCTACAAAGATAGAAAATGTTTCCAAATATAGCTACTTTTGTTTTTCGATAAATGTCTGATTTCCGTTTTCCTATGGTAACGCATATCATCTGATTTGTGTAAGCGAAAGCGGCTAACGGGGATATTGAAATATCCGGAAGTATATGATTTGCATAAAAGCAATGTGCTTTTTGCTGCCAAAAAGCACATTGTATTGCCCTGAGAAACGAAGGAATTCGCAATTCTTATAGTCTCATGTCATGCTGATTTACACCGGAAATGACAGAGCTCACAAGAGAAAACAAATTCCTGATTACTTATATTAATAAATAAAAGTGATTTTCAGGTCATCGAGAAAAACATTCTTTTTACTCTGATTCCAGGCAACTAACCCAATTTCGTACGAAGGCTGCAAGGGTTTATCAAAGGCAAACATCGCTGAAAATTCGACCCATTTACCTGGTTCCGAAAGTTCTTTATCCAGCGGGTTGGCTTTCCAGTCGTAGCGTACAGTGTCATTGTTAATGTTACAAATAATGGCAAAATTAGGATTTGCTACTGTGGTATATACCCAGCCGCTGTATACAACCGACTTAGGGTTTTCGGATTTAAGATTTTTGACAATCTCCCTGTAAAAATAGCTGTATTGTAAGGTGTCGTTGGTCATACTGGCGTATTCGCCCGAATGAGCCTGTGGATCTGTCATGGCAACAACAGTATTATCATTATACCATGAAGGAATAACGCCCTTGGCATTTTCAAGGTCATTGGTGATCACAATTTCGTTTTGTGCGGCCTGATCGGTTGAAGGAGCTTTACTGCCTGAGTTTGAACATGCAGCCATTATCATTGACGCTGCGGCAAAAAAGAATAATTTTTTCATTTACAGTTAAATATTACTTGTTAAATTTTTTTTGCAAAATTAATACATTTTAATTATTAATGCCAAGCGGGATTTATTACTGATCAAATGCATTTCAAACTCCACGATTCCTGCGAATAAACCCCTTTTTCCCTAAGCGGAATGCCGGTTTAGATTTTGTACGGTGTTGAATCGACTGTATGGCCCTTTAGCCGGCAACAAATTGACATTGAATATGATGTCTTTTTTGGATGTGTCGTATTGTGGATCAGTTTTTTAAATTTGTTTTAAATTCGGTTAGGCAAAATAGTAGTCTGAAGTTGTGTCGATACTACGGGAAATTATTTTGTGCCCGTGATTAGACCTGCGGCGTGAGTAGGAATAACCAGGACCCTTTAAAGCAATTTATCTCACAACCACGTTTAGCCTGGCATTTACTGTATTGAGCGAATAGGGGAGTACGGTTGAGCTGTCGATATAGAGAAATTCGAGCCGTTTGCAATTGCTGATCGTGCCGGGAAGTTCAAGCATGGGTCCGCTGTGCGAAATGTTTAATTCGACCATTCCTGTTAAATTCCCGATTTCATCAGGTAACATCGTAAGGCTGTTCTTGCCGATACTCAGGAATCGTATGCTTCTCAGATTACCTATTTCGGGCGGGATTTTATCGAGCTGGTTGTTGCCGAGATACAAAAACTCCAGGTTTTTCAGCTTGCCTATGGAAGGCGGCAGTCGTTGCAACTGGTTATAATCAAGGTACAGTTCCTTAAGCGAAGCCAGATAACCGATTTCATTTGGCAAATATTCAAGATGATTGTATTTCAGTGATAATTTTTTAAGCTTCGTAAGATTGCCAATAGAAGCAGGCAGTTCTGTGAGTTGGTTACTGCTGAGAACCAGGTTTTCGAGATTCACAAGTTGCCCGATTTCGTCAGGCAGGACGACAACGCGGGTATTGAAAATCTCCAGAGTTTTGAGATTTTTCATTTTGCCGATTTCGTGCGGAAGAATCTTCAGACCGGCACCACTGATTTTTAGCCGGGTAACCGATAATGGGTTCGCAAGGGCTTTTTCAAGGGCTTTGGTACCCGAACAGCCGCTCAGCATTAGGACACAGGCGAAAATAAAAATAACAGGGAATAGTGATTTCATTGTTGTTCTTATAGTTTGACAGGTACTTTTCATAAGAATAATTTATAAAGTGAAACTGGCTTTCCAAATAATATTTTAGTTTAGGTCACTGTTTAAATTTACCAAATTTTTACTCCGAAAGCGTAAAGGTCGGAAGTCGGAAGTCCGAAGTCAGAAGAATCCTCAAATGAAGATCGCAATTCAGAGTATTTTTACGACCTTCGCCCCGCTCCTTGTCACCCTTCGCCCCTCGCCTTGTCGCCTCTCGCCCCTTCAGAATCTTTAAAAAACAACTTTAAGCATTCTCTCAGAGTTTTAATATTTTCTGAATGGCGATTCCATTCGAAGTTTTAATTCTGACAGTATATATCCCTGGAATAAATTCACCGATATTTATTGTACTTCTGTTGTTGGTACACTTTACTGACTTAATTGTTTTCCCGTACAGATCGATAAAATCAACGGTTCCTGGTTCAGGGAACTCAATGGTAATATTGCCCTGGGTGGGATTTGGGTAAACGGATAGAAGGCTCTTTTCCTCACTAATATTATCAGGATTATTAAATAGTATATAACGGGCTAACGCAAAGTATCCGTCGGAAGTGCCGGCAATAACAAGTTTAGACTCGTTTTGTATTACAGCAGAAACTTTATACCCGTTTCCGCCAAAGTCAGTAATCAGAACTCCTGATTCTCCAAATGTGCTGTCAATACTTCCATTGATATTGTATCTGATAGAAATGATATCAGGAGCTAAATTGTTTATTGCAGAACCAACCCCTACAACTATTATTTTCCCATCTTTCTGAATTGCTAAGGACTGGGTACCCCCATTACTTATTATTCCTGTTAAAACTTTTCCAGAGCTACCAAAGGAAATATCAAGGCTTCCATCTATATTGTAACGCGACAAAGCAAATTCGTAATTATTTGTATTTGAAATTCGTGTTTTTCCAGCTGCTAATATTTTCCCATCTTTTTGTATAGCTATGTCAGTTGCAGATTCATACCCGTCGCTGCCAAAGTCGGTTATCGCAACACCATCTGAATCAAATGTTAAATCAAGACTACCATCGATATTATAGCGGATTATCGCAAAATTATTATCAGCATGCCCGGCCGCAATAATTTTTCCATCCGGCTGTATTTTAACTGAATTAGCCCCATTGTAACCGCCCAAATTGGTAGTCACCTTGCCGTCACTATCAAATGAATTGTCCAATGAACCATCCGTTTTGTAACGAGCAAGCGCAAATGCATGAATATTTGTGCTGGGAGTTGTGGTTTGTCCGGCGGCTACTATTTTTCCATCAGGTTGAAGTGCAATTGAGTTAACTACATCATTATAATAAAACCCAGTGCTTGCTCCGCCAGCATTACCAAACGATTCATCTATAGTGCCGTTTTCAAGACGGCGGATTATGCGGAACAATCTGAATGAATTAGTAAAATAAGAAGAATCAAAGCTGCCTCCAATAATTATTCTATTGTCATTTTGAATAGCCAGGGCACCTGCGCCATTATTAATACCACAATAACGTTCATTTAGTCTCCCATTTTTGTCAAATGAAATATCTTGTTTCCCATCATAATTATTTCTGGAAACAATACCAGGTCCTAACGTAACAATCCTGTTTTTGGAATCCACAGCCACTTCGTATGCTTCCTCCCATCCTCTGAAAGAAAAGCTGAAATAACCGCCCAAGCCAAATGAAGGATCAAGGGTTCCATTGGTATTGTACCTTGTAATTACAAAATTTTTATCAGAAGTTCCGGCTACAATTATTTTACCATCCGGCTGCACTACCACTTCGGCTCCATTATTATCCCGCCCAAAATAGGTTAATACATACCCTGTATGATTGAAGGTTGTATCCAGCACTCCATCGCTGGTGTACCGCAAAACAACAGATCCATAACTAGCACCATCGCCCGCGTGCCCAACAACAAGAATTTTGCCATCCGCTTGCAGGATTATAGCCCTTCCTGAACTATAATTGCTAATAATCGTTTTTGCAATCCCATTATTACCGAATGTACTATCAATACTACCATTCGGATTAATACGCATTACAAAGATCTTACCCCATGCAATACCACAAACAAGAATTTTGTGATCAGGCAATAGTAAAACATCATAACCGGCTCCGCCGCCGCCATCAGGGTTGACGACAACTTTTCCTGTGCCGTTAAATGTTGAATCAGGACTCCCGTCATTCTTGAGTTTTTGCAATACTACATTGCCATTGGCACCAACCAGGAAGATTTCACCACTTTCAGTAACAGCCCCATTCCAAACAGAAAAATCAGAAACCTTTTTTCCATCTGTTCCAAAAGAATTATCGACTGTTCCATCCTGATTTAACCGTGTTGATGTGGTTCCAAAAGCCAGAATTTTACCATCATTCTGAATTGCAGCTGAAACAGGATAGATTTCTTGTCCAATATCCGTAATTACATAACCGGAATCACCAAATATAATATCCTGATTTCCTTCAATAGTATATTGAGCACAACCAACTGTATTTGATTCCTTTAAGCCAACAACCATTATTTTATTGTCCTCTCGCAATAAAATTTTTTGGGCTAAAGCAGGTACTGAACTTATTATTTTACCGGTATGATTAAAACTGGTATCTAATGAGCCAACAGAATTTATCCTGGCTAACAGGCTTGAATATCCGTTACTGCCGGCAACAAGTATTTTTCCGTCTGGTTGTAATGCTAAAGAAAAACATTCATCCTCATTGCTTCCAATATCCGCAATAACCCTTCCATTTATACCAAAAGTACTGTCATTCCTGACTATGGTTTGTGCTTTTGCATTAAGTAAAGTTGTTAGCAGAGCAAATAAGAATAAAGTTTTTTTCACAATAAACAGCTTAGCATTATGAATCTGAAATGGATAATTGTAAACAAAACTTAATTACGTATTTTCAAATCGTGATTTTACTGGCAAAGCATGAAAATGAATAATCAGGATATATCCGAACAAAATTTAAACACCCTGGTAAATCAAAATTAGACATTTTTACAACTTGTCAATTGATTTTTAATGATATTTTAACCGACTCGTATTAAGGCTATTTACTCCTGGTAATAAACTCTTTTTACCCGCTGCGAAATACCGGTAAGTATCTCGTATGGTATGGAGTTCATTTCGTCGGCTAAGCGTGTGATTGGAAGTTCTTTGCCGAAAATCACTACTTCGTCGCCTTCGCGGGCTTCTATACCGGTGACGTCTATCATCGTCATATCCATGCAAATGTTGCCAACAACCGGGCAAAAGGTATCCTTCACTTTTAAATGACCTACACCATTGCTTAATGAGCGGCTTAGTCCATCGGCATAACCGATAGGAACAATGGCTATGGTGGTATCGTTTTCGGCTTTGAAACGGCGGTTGTAACCAACGGTATCGCCGGCTGCAATATGTTTAATCTGTGAAATAATGGAGCGGAGCGTGCTTACATTTTTTAATTTTTCCTGTTCCTCCGGCATAGGTGCAATGCCGTACAGACCAATACCCAGGCGAACCATATCAAATCGCGCTTCAGGGAAACGGGTAATGGCCGCTGTATTGGCTATATGACGTAACACCGGGTAATCGAATCCGGAACAAATGCGTTCTGAAATCGAATTGAAAAGGCTGATCTGGTGGCGGGTAAAATCAACGCCATCCAAACTGTCGGATGCAGCTAAATGTGAAAATACCGATTTCACCCGGATATGAGCGCGGTCTTTTAGCTGCATCATCAGTTCATCAACTTCGGCAGGGGCGAATCCGAGCCTGTTCATTCCGGTGTCAATTTTTATATGAATTCCCACCGGTTGTGAAGTCGGTGACAAACGTAGCAAGGCAGCATCCAGCATTTTTAAAATCCTGAAACTATATATTTCAGGCTCAAGCTGGTATTTCAGCATGGAATCAAAACTCTCTTCATCCGGGTTCATTACCATGATAGGTAGTTTTATGCCTGCCTTGCGTAATTCAACGCCCTCATCTGCATAGGCAACGGTGAGGTAATCAACCTGGTGGAACTGCAGCACATTTGCAATCTCAAAACTCCCGCTCCCATACGAGAAGGCTTTTACCATGGCCATTACCTTTGTTCCGGGATCTAATTTTGAGCGGTAATAGTTCAGGTTATACACCAGGGCGCTCAGGTCGATTTCGAGGACAGTCTCGTGCGTTTTTTGCTGTAAAGCTTCGGTGATGCGCTCGAAACCAAAAATCCGGGCACCTTTAAGCAATATACTCTCGTTGGCAAAGGCGGATAGAGAATAGGAATCGAGAAACTCTTCCGTTGTGTTAAAAAATTCCTTTTCCATTTTAAACAACGAAGCCTGGCGGCTGATTCCTTTTCCAATGCCAATCAACCGGTCAATCTCTTTGAGGTTCATCAATTCGCTGACTTCCTGGTAAAGATGGGATTCACTCCTGCCGCTTTGTAAAATATCCGAAAGGATCACCGTTTTTTTTCGGTGCTGTTTTTGTTGGTTAAGGAAGTCGAGAGCTATGGAGAGTGAATCTATATCGTTGCTGTAACTGTCGTTGATCAGGGTGCTGTTGTTTATTCCGGCCTTCATTTCGAGCCTCATGGCAAGAGGCTGAAGGGTGCGCATCCGCCGGGCAATTAATACCTGGTTATATCCCATCAGCAGCATGGCAGCCCAGCAATGTATCACGTTTTCAATCGAAGCCTCATCAGTAAAAGGAATTTCGATGCTGATCTCATTGTTATTAAATATGCCTGAAAGTTGGGTATAATGTGCATCGGAATGAACAGACGTAATCTGGAGGTCAGCTTGTGTTTTGCGGCTCCAGGTAAATGTTTCAATGTTTCTGAGTATTCCGGTTTTAATAATCCCTTCCTGTAGCTCTTTCTGGTCAATGCAATACACCAGGGTTTTTACCTTGGTAAAAAGTTTAAGTTTCTCTCCTGCTTTTTGTATTCGGTTGATAAAATTTTCATCGTGAGCATGACCGATATTGGTAAAAATCCCGATAGTCGGCTGTATGATGGGTTGCAGGTGATCCATTTCATCCTGTTCGGAAATGCCAGCTTCGAAAATCGCAAGACTATGATCTTCACGCATTTGCCATACTGACAGAGGAACTCCGATCTGCGAATTGAAACTCTTTGGGCTTCGGACAATAGTTGCGCTTTCGTTCAACAACTGAAAAAGCCATTCTTTTACTATGGTTTTGCCATTGCTCCCGGTTATGCCAATTACGGGGATATCGAATTGCCTACGGTGTGCAGCCGCCAGTGATTGTAAAGCAAATAAAGTATTTTTTACTTTAATGATATTGGCATCATAAAGAAGCAAGAGGTTGGCTGGTTCGTTTTCGACGACAAAATTCCTGACGCCCCGGTTATAAAGTTCTTCAATATATTTATGCCCGTCGTTTCGTTTACTGGTGAGGGCAAAAAACAAACTTCCTTCGGGAACGATCAAACGGCGGCTATCGATTACCAATTCGTTAACCAGCGCATTTTCGTTGCTTTTCTGGATCAACTCACCTTTAACAATATGAGTTATTTCGGTGATCGAATATTCGGATTTACTCATACTTTATACTAAGAACCTGTTGTTTTCAGGAGATCATTCCCTGGTTAATATTGCTCAATGCAAAACGAAAAATTTGCTGAACTATTGGAACCCTGAAGCATTTATCGCTAATATTCTTTTTCTTTTTTACTGAACCCCAAAGGGTTTTTATTCAGTTCGGCCCATTGTGCGCGGATTTTAAATATTTCGCAGGCCAGATAGGTTGCGGAACGCATCGAGTCGGCTGATGCCACATCTTTCCCGGCAATGTCGTAAGCGGTGCCATGGGCAGGCGATGTACGGACATAAGGCAAGCCGGCAGTGAAATTTACCCCGTTTTCGAAATTCAGGGTTTTAAAAGGAATAAGTCCCTGGTCGTGATACATCGCTATAACCGCATCAAATTGTTTGTATCCCGACGAAGCGAAAAACCCGTCAGCAGGATACGGACCATAAACGAGTTGCCCTTTTTTTTGAGCCGCCTGAATGGCGGGTGTTATAACTTCCTGTTCGGCATTGCCGATCAAACCGCCGTCACCCGCGTGAGGATTGAGCCCCAGCACTGCGATTCGTGGTTTGCGAATATCAAAATCCTTGCGTAACGATTCTTCAAGTATGCGGATTTTATCCGAAATGAGCGATGTCGTCAGGGTATTTGCTACCTGGTCGATCGGGATATGCTCGGTAACAACTCCAATGCGGAGGTTTTCGCCGACCATTAGCATCAGGTAGGAAGCTGCACCGAATTTTTCGGCTAAGTAGCCGGTATGCCCGGTGAAAGGTTTCTTTGCCGCATCCTGCACGTTATGTTTGTTCACCGGGGCGGTTACCAATACATCAATCAGTCCTTTTTCCAGGTCTTCGACAGCCGCATCAATGGATAACAGGGCCATTTCGCCGGCAACAAGGGTCGATTCGCCAATGTCAATTTTAATTTCTTTATCAGTCAGATTGATCATATTTGCCTTTTTCGGCGAAGCCTGATCGGCAGTGCGGATAATATTGAAACTGAAGTCGGGAATATTCAGCATCTTACGATGATAGGATGCTGCTTTCGAGGTTCCATACACTATGGGCACAAATAGCTCCGTAATGCGCTGATCGAGTAGTGCCTTGATTATTACCTCGTAGCTAATGCTGTTAATATCGCCATGCGAAATGCCGACAACAATGCGGTTTTCGTTTTCAGAAGTTCGGATCATGTTTTTCCTGATTTATTCCTTAGCTGCAAAGGTAAGCTTTTGACCTCAGACTTTATTCCATTCTATAAAATGTTACTCGTGTTTCTGGTTGCTGGTTTCTGGTTTCAAGTTTCTGGTTTCAAGTTTCTGGTCGAGGTTCAAAGTTCAAGGTTCAAAGTTCAAGTTTTTTAATCTTTGAACTTTGAACGCCAAAGGCAATTGAACCTTGAACCTCTATACTTGAACTTTATTCTCTCCAATTTTCTTCACAAAGTCAAAAAACAGCCTGACTCCAACCCCTGTCCCGCCCATAGTGCGGTAGCCGTCGCGTTTGTCAAGGAATGCTGGGCCTGCAATATCCAGGTGAATCCACGGATAATCAGTAAAATGCTGCAAAAACTTACCTGCCGTAATGGCTCCGGCAAAACGGCCACCAATGTTTTTAAGATCGGCAATTTCCGATTTCAACAATTCTTCATAATCATCCCAAAAAGGAAATTCAGCAATCCGCTCATGAACTTCAAAACCTGATTTCACCAGTTGGGGGAAATACAATTCAGCATTATTCTGCATTCCTGCCATGCCATATTTTCCCAAAGCCGCTTCGGCAGCACCGGTCAAAGTCGCAATATCGATCACCAGCATCGGATCGTATTTTTTGGCATAGGTCAGCGCATCGGCAAGTATCAGCCTTCCTTCGGCATCGGTATTCAACACTTCCACGGTAGTCCCATCCATCATCGAAATAATATCACCGGGAACGTATGCATTTCCGTCAGTACGGTTATCGGTAGCAGGAATAAGTGCAACCACAAAAACAGGCAGTTTGGCTAAAGCGATGGCATACAGAGCTGAAGCTACCGCCGCGGCTCCCGACATATCGCATTTCATGGTGTCCATGGATGCGGTAGGTTTCAGGCTCATTCCGCCGGTATCGTAAACCACACCTTTGCCTACAAGCACAATGGGTTTAGCGTTTACAGCCCCTTCGGGTTTGTATTCCATAATGCTGAAAGTAGGCGGATCAACGCTGCCGAGGTTTACAGCGAGCAAGCCACCCATTTTTAAAGCTTCAATTTTCTGTTTGTTTAAAACTTCAATTTTTATGCCTGCTTCATGAGCCATGGATTCAAATTCTTCGGCCAGCTTTTCAGCGTTCAACGACGAAAGAGGCTCGTTAATAAGCGATCGACAGGTATAAACGGCTTTACAAAGGGTATGAAGTTCGGCAATAGCTTCCTCATCCAGGCCGGGACTGACAATCTCAATTTCCGTAAGAGTTGATTCCTTCTCGCTGCGATCGGTACGGTATTTCAGGAACTGGTAGTTTCCCAACAACATGCCTTCAGCAAAAGCCAACGTTTCGGTAGGTTTGTGGCAGCAGTCAACCACACACACCGACCCGATTTTGTGATCTTTATAAATACCGAGCAAACTTTCACCGGCTTTACGGCATTTTTCGAGCAATTTATTTTGATCGGTATCTTCTTTTGATGCAATCCGGCAGATAAATGCAAATTTTCCCAGCTTATTTAAAATTACTGTATTCTGGTTCTTTTCGGCTAATCTTTGGGCAACATACTCCGTTTCGGGTGCATCAAAAATGTCTTCCGGCAAATCGGATACTTCCGAAATCAGGAAAATATTGGTTTTACCAGTATCAAAATGTATTGTTTTTTTTATTTCAGGTAGCATTTTTAAGATATGTATTAGTTGTTAATAAGTATAAGCAAATTGAAATTCAGTATGTTGTAGTTTTTTAAATCAAGCGCCAGAGCAACATTGAAAACTGACGGCTTCATTATTTGTTTATTCACCAGGAAAGTTATTCTTAAACATAAGAAGAGTTTTCGGAGTATGAACTCATTTCAGTTTTAAACTCTGAAACAAGAAACCCAGAAACCAGAAACTCTGAAACTAGTTTACCCGCCCCAGGTTTCCCTGTCGAGGCTGCGGTAATGGATGGCTTCGGCCAAATGCTCGGTTTTGATATCGGCGCTGTTATCAAGGTCGGCTATGGTGCGCGATACTTTCAGGATGCGATCGAATGCACGGGCTGACAAACTCAGCTTTTCCATGGCTGTTTTAAGCAGGTTGTGACCCTCGTCGGTAATCTGGCAAATTTGCCGGAGCATTTTACTGCTCATTTGAGCATTGCAGTGGATATTTTTACTCTCTTTATAGCGTTCTTCCTGCACCAGTCTTGCCTTTGTAACCCTTTCGCGGATGGTTGTGCTTTTCTCGGACTGCCGCATGCTTGTTAATTCCCTGAAAGGAACAGGAACAACTTCAACATGTATGTCAATGCGGTCGAGCAGGGGACCCGAGATTTTATTCAGGTATTTCTGAACGATACCCGGGCCGCAAACACAATCTTTTTCCGGATGGTTGTAATACCCGCAGGGGCAAGGATTCATAGCTGCTATTAGCATAAATGAGGCGGGATACGTAACCGAGAATTTTGCCCGCGAAATAGTGATTACCCTGTCTTCCAGAGGTTGGCGAAGAACTTCAAGCACGGTTCGTTTAAATTCGGGCAATTCATCAAGAAACAATACGCCGTTATTTGCCAGCGAAATTTCGCCGGGTTGCGGATTCCCGCCCCCGCCAACCAGAGCAACATCTGAGATGGTGTGGTGCGGACTTCGGAAAGGCCGTATGCTTATCAGCGATGCTTCGGGTTCCATTTTACCCGCAACCGAGTGTATCTTGGTGGTTTCGAGGGCTTCGCGCAGGTTAAGTGGAGGTAATATGGATGGAAGACGCTTGGCTAACATGGTTTTTCCGGCCCCGGGAGGGCCAATCAGAATTACATTATGGCCGCCGGCAGCAGCAATTTCCAACGCACGTTTAATGTTTTCCTGTCCTTTTACATCGCTGAAATCGAATTCGTAATTATCCAGGTGCGAATAAAACTCCTCGCGGGTATTGATGATCATGGGAGCTATATGAATGCTGCCTTCCAGATACTGTATCACTTCTTTCAAAGTATCAATACCATATACCTCCAGATCGTTAACTATAGCGGCTTCACGGGCATTCACAGCCGGAAGGATAAAACCTTTAAACCCGTTGTTGCGGGCTTCGATAGCGATAGGTAAAGCACCCTTTATAGGTTGCAGGCTTCCGTCGAGCGATAACTCACCCATAATGATGTATTTGTCGAGCACATCGGTGGTCAATTGTTCGGATGCAGCCAATAAACCAATGGCAATCGGAAGATCGTATGACGAACCTTCTTTGCGGATATCGGCCGGAGCCATGTTGATAATGATCTTTTGACGTGGGAATTTATACCCGATATTCCGCAAAGCGGCTTCAATGCGCTGATGACTTTCTTTCACCGCATTATCGGGCAATCCAACCATCGAAAATTGAATGCCCTGATCTACATTGACTTCTATCGTTATTGGTGTTGCCGTGATACCTTGTATAGCACATCCAAATGATTTAACGAGCATAACAGTATTTTAATAGCATGTTAAAAGTACAGTATTTTCGGCGATTTGCATAAAAGGAAACTTATATTCAGCAAAAAAGTGTTTGCTTTGTGTGAAAAAAAGTTCTTATATGAACTTTTTGAATGCTAAACCGTTTATCATCAAATGCCTTAACATGTTACACAAACAACAGGAAAAACCTAATGATATCAAATCCCCATGTAAGGGCGTTTGTACCCTTGACCATAAAGGGAAACTTATAATCAGCAAAAAAGTGTTTGCTTTGTATGAAAAAAAGTTCTTCTATGAACTTTTTGAATGCTAAACCGTTT
>CAIXAQ010000195.1 GCA_903917425.1 uncultured Bacteroidales bacterium | reverse complement strand
TACCTCGGCATCAAAACTTGCCATCATGGGCGGAAGTGCCGGTGGGCTTCTGATGGGTGCAGTTGTAAACATGCGTCCCGATCTTTTCAACACGGTGGTGGCACAGGTGCCCTTTGTTGATGTGATGAACACTATGCTCGACGAAAGCCTGCCGCTTACCACCCAGGAATACGAAGAATGGGGCAACCCGAATGTGGAAGAATACTACAAATACATGCTTTCGTATTCGCCTTACGATAATGTGAAGGCTCAAAAATATCCTAACATACTGTGTACTGCCGGGTTGAACGATTCCCAGGTTAGTTACCACGAACCGGCTAAGTTCGTTGCCAAACTCAGGGCTCTGAAAACCGACAATAATATATTGCTTTTACATACCAACATGGAATCGGGCCATGGCGGAGCAACCGGAAGGTTCGACGCTTTAAAGGAAACCGCGTTCCAGGTGGCATTTATATTGAACCGGGTTGGAATGGACAAATAATAAGAAGTGCATTTATGATAGCCTTTCGACCGCCAGGTTGAAAGGCTTTTTTGTTTTCGCTTGATAATTTTCTTTATTCAAAAATCGCCATGATTTCTTCCTGTGTCATGCCTGCTATCGTTGAATCGGAGGTAACAAACAGCTCGGCGAGATCTTTTTTAGTTTGTTGCAACTGCACTATTTTTTCTTCCACGGTTTCTTTGGTGATAAACCGGTAAACAAACACATTTTTATCCTGCCCTATGCGGTGAGCACGGTTTAGCGCCTGCATTTCGGCAGCCGGGTTCCACCAGGGATCGAGTATAAAAACATAGTCGGCTTCGGTGAGGTTAAGGCCCACACCTCCTGCTTTAAGCGATATCAGGAATACCGGGATATCGCTTTTGTTTTTAAAAGAATTGATAACCTTTTCGCGGTGTGTAGTCGAGCCGGTAAGCATAGCATATTTAAAACCTTTCTCGATGCAATATTCTTCAACCAGGTTCAGGTGTTTCACGAAAGAAGAAAAAATCAATACTTTGTGGTTTTCGGCAAGCACCGTTTCGAGGCTTTCGGTTACCTCCGTATATTTTCCGCTTCCGGCTTCTGAACCTGTATCAAGCAGGCGCGGATGGTTGGCCAACTGCCTGAGGATGGTTAATGCCCGCAGAACCAAGGCAGAGGAATTCTTTCCTTCTTCGGATTTGAAATTTTCGAGAATCAGATTCCGCACTTTCGATTTTTCGGTATCGTACAACTTTTGCTGAGCATCAGTCATCTCGCAATAAAAGGCAGTTTCTGTAACCGGAGGTAACTCGGGAGCAACCTCCTCCTTGGTTCGTCGCAGAATGAAAGGGTTGATCAGGTTTTTAAGTTTGTCACCCATAGGGTCGTGCCGGCTTCTCGACAAGGGAACAACATAATATTTCATGAAATGCGCATGGGTTCCCAACATTCCCGGATTCAGGAAGTGAAATTGCGGCCAGATATCCGACAAAGAGTTTTGAATAGGTGTTCCGGTCAGCACCAACCTGTTTAGTCCCTGAAGGAAGAAAACAGCCTGGGTAGCTTTTGAAGCCGGGTTTTTAATCATTTGGCTTTCATCCAGAATTATATATCCAAAAGTAAAAGCACTCAACATATCAATATCGTTTCGCATTGTACCATAGGTAGTCAGTACAATATCGAATTGTTTGAAAGAGCTTGTATTAGTAAGCCTGTTGCCTCCAACATGGATACACGTTCTTAGCCAGGGTGCAAACCGCGTAAGTTCGTTCAGCCAGTTGTGTATAAGCGAAGCAGGAAGCACAATAAGACTGCATGGTGGCCTGCTTACTTCAGGCTTTGGGGCAGAAGAGGATGGAGCCTCGCGAAGCGGTTCAGGATCAGCAAACAAATCAAGTTGGATAGTTTGAGCAGTTGAATTGGTATTGGAGCTCACAGCATCCTCGTTCCAATCCCTTTTTGGATACATTGATGCCAGTAATGCTATGGTTTGCAGGGTTTTTCCCAGGCCCATATCGTCGGCTAAAATTCCGCCAAAGCCATTTTGCCGCAATGCATGCATCCAGTAAAAGCCGGAAACCTGGTATTGCCGCAGGCTTACGTTTTGCAAGGCTGGCAGGGCCAAAGAAACCGGAGAGGATAATGAATCTTTGATTTGCTGAATTT
>CAIXAQ010000194.1 GCA_903917425.1 uncultured Bacteroidales bacterium | reverse complement strand
GATTCCAGTTTCCAGATTCCTGTTCTATCTAACCACCAAATAACCCATTTTACAGCTATTTCAGCTTAGCTTTTTCAGCCGCAATCTGCTCAGGTTTTAATTCCACATAACCGGCTTCTTTAACAAATTTCTGTCCGTCGGTAAGTATCCATTCCAGGAAGGCACTTACTGCTTTTTTAACCGGGGCTCCTTTTGAGATCAGGTAGAGGTCGCGTGCCGGTGGTGAAGGATATTTGCCTTCGCGGATGGCAAGCATTACAGAGTCGAGGCTCGAATAAAAATTTTCACCGGCATCAATTTTTCCGTTGCTGTTAATATCGATAGGTAAAACTGCAACTCCCGGATAAGGTTGGCGCGATGTGATATCGAATGCATAAATAACATTGTTGTAACCTATACCCAATGCATCGGTTTTCACTGCATCGGATATACCAGGATCGCCAAATACGCCCACACCTTCAATACTTTCCTGGTTTTTCCCCAGGTATTTTCCCCACATTTCGGCTGCACCGCAGGCATCCGAACGTGTAAATACATTTACTTTATCATGCCCCGGTTTTTTTATCAGTTGATTCCATTCTGTTATTTTTTTAGTGATAAAGATATCTGCAAATTCGGCCTGTGTAACCCCACGAAGCTTTAAATCGGCCAGGTAAGGGTTTTTATCGCTGACCATTGGGAGCACCGCATCGCGCGAAACGGCGATATACCAGGCACCTTTATTAATTTCTTCGGGCGACACCGAACGCGAAAACATAGCCATATCCACCATTCCCGAAAGTACGTCGGTCATGCCTTTGCCTGCGCCACCGGCCGAAATATCAATGGTTATGTTCGGATGAAGTTTCTGGTATTCTTCTGCCCATTTTACGGCTAAGGGATACAACGCAAAAGCTCCTGAAATAGAGATGTTTTCTTTCGAATCTTTTTGTTTACATCCGCTTGGGATGTAAATCAACATTATCAATACAACCAAAGCCAGACTGATAGAAGCAATTTTCCTTTTCATGATTTGATTTTTTTTTATTAAATTTAGTTAACTGCCTGATATTATACTTGTTTCTGAAAATTGAAAATCAATTTCAGTATCCCTGTCAACTGTTTTCAAATCAGAAACGGGAAGCCTTGTTTTGAGTTTATTGTACAAAGTAAATGTAGTGTTACTCTTTGCTTCTTTAGTCATCCTTTTTTGCTGATTTGAAGTCGTGCAAATTGATTCAGCAAAATTATACTATTAATACGCCGATATAGTGTACAATTGCATTAAAGAATCGAACAACAAACATGAAAAAATATAGGTCAGAGTCTTAAACAGGCCGTTCATATCTGATATGCATCATGCTAAATACGATTGTAACTAGATAACATCCAAAGAGTTAAGGCCGTAATGCGTTGTTCGATGGAGTTTGGGCCTGTAAGTGATAATATGTCAGAAAAAACTGTTAAAAACTTATAGTATCATTCTACTTTAAGATTTAAACTCATATTGTACCTTTGAACCGAAGATATTATACATGGCGGAGGTTTATTTTTCATTGGGCAGCAACCTGGGCGACAGGCTGAATTTATTGATTCATGCAACGAAACTAATTGATAAAGAGATAGGTAAGGTGGAACAATATTCGTCTGTGGTTGAATCAGTGCCCTGGGGTTTCGATGCCGAAACAACTTTTTATAACCAGGTGCTTATGGTTGAAACGGACTTATTCCCCCAACAAGTGTTGGCCAAAGTGTTGGAAATAGAAAAATCTCTTGGACGGCTACGATCCGGATCAACTTACAAAAGCAGGATCATCGACATTGATATCCTGTTTTATGGAAACGAACAGGTCGCAGATGCAAACTTGATAATACCTCATCCTCTGTTGCACAAACGCAGGTTTGTGCTGGAACCTTTAAACACAATGGTGCCTGATTTGATGCATCCGGTGCTCCAGGAAACCATTGCTGAATTATTACACCAATTGACGGATACAAGCCTTATTCGTGTTGCCGTTGAGAAAGATAAATTTGCCGGATTATTGCAAACCACCAACCTTTGTTGAAGCTTTCCGAATGAATATTCCATACAATTACATAGCCATCGAGGGCAATATAGGAGCCGGTAAAACAACCCTGGCTACCCGCCTGTCGCAGCAATTCAGTACCCGGCTTATTCTCGAGCAGTTCGAGGATAATTCATTTCTGCCAAAATTTTACGACGATCCCTCGCGCTACGCTTTTCCGCTCGAATTGTCATTCCTGGCCGACAGGTTTCAGCAATTGAAAAACAAGGTTGCTGTGCAGGATATGTTTCATCCTATAACCATCGCCGATTACTTCATTCTCAAGTCATTGATTTTTGCAAAAAAAACGCTCAACGGCGAAGAGTTTACCCTTTATTCACGGCTTTTCTCAATCATCGAAAATGTACTGCCAAAACCCGATTTGTTGGTGTACCTGTACCTCAATATCGAAAGGCTTCAAAAAAATATCCGCACACGTGGCAGGGCTTATGAACAAAAAATAGAAGATGAATATCTGCAAAAGATACAGGAAGGTTATCTCGATTACATCAGGCAGCAACAGGGGTTAAGGGTGTTGCTTATTGATACCAACCAGATCGATTTTGTAGCAAACCCCGAAGATTATGATAAGCTTATTGCTATCATTGCCAGGGACTATCCTATTGGAATTCACCGGATTACACCCTGATCACACAATTTCCCATGTGGCAAATGACAATTATTGATGTAATGATGTATTTTTTCCGATCTTTACCCTCTTCAAAACAAAGAATTAAATGAGCATGCCAGGTGTTTTAGTTATCGCGGTTCTTGCAATGCTCTGTGTTGTTCTTTTTACTGCTTTCAGGCGGGCAAAACAAAAGAATTCGGAATTGCAAAAGGCTCATTCTTCAACTGTTGAAAATAACGATCAACTTGTTAAGGAAATTGAACGCGTAAAGGAAGAACTTCAACTTACCAGG
>CAIXAQ010000193.1 GCA_903917425.1 uncultured Bacteroidales bacterium | reverse complement strand
GGCATTCAACTTTTTGCGCTTCAAACATTTTGTCGTTTTAAACAAATATGTCAATACATAATATTGTTATTCAGCATTATATGATATTTGTCGGTTTTTTGTTTCTGCAGCATGAAACGATTAAGGCCTCTGCACAATAAGCTGTTTTTTATCAACGACCATACCTTCCTTGTTTCTGAGCATAAGTACATAATACCCCTGCGGCAATTTTTCAATATTAATATGAGTGCTTTTGCCTGGCAATAGAGTCATACGATTCATCACTTCACATCCCGTCATCGAACGGATTTCAAGGGAGCTGATTGAAGTAACTGAGGTTATGCAGGTTGCAATAGAACTGGCTGGATTTGGAAATACAGAGAGAATTTTATTCTTAACAGCTGTGACTTTGCTTGCCGGCAAAACAGGGGTATAGCAGTTTGACGTGATGCCTCCATACGACGCAATTATACTGTCGAGATGAGCTGTTGTAGGCGGCCATATGTATTTTTCAGCGATATACGTATCAGGCATGATCAGAATAACGGTAGGATAAGAAAGCACCTGATAGTCGGCTACAACATGGTTACCATTGCCCTCGGTGCCGCTGATTTCGGGATAGTCAACGCCGTTTGTAAGTCCAAAGTCAGTAACTCCGGCGTTGTCGGCACCCCAGTTAATTCCAAGAAAAACGACGTTTGAAGTGTTACATCCGAAATGATTATATGAATCACTTATCATTGGCGCATAAGTAGTACAAGCGCCACAGGTAATGGTAAAGAAATCGACCACCACAATTTTGCCTTGTTCCAAAAATTCATTCAGGTGATAGGTGATACCATTTACATCTTTAACCGTGAAATTAACGGCTGTATCGAGCGAAGTCTGAGCCCGCAACAAAGATGTAGCCGCAACTAATGCCAGTGAAATAAACAGATGTCTCAATATTAGAAGTGTTTACACGAAAAGTAATCATTGTTGAATTAAAGTCAGCAATCAGATTAACGAAGTGCTGTTTCATACAGATTCTTTGCCATCCACAATACTATCCCCAGTTGGAAATCCTTGAATTTGGGAGGCACGCAGTAATTCCACGTTTGTCTTTAAATCCTTTTTTTGTTAAAAACAGCGAATTGCGAATTATTTTCGAACTGTTCGGCCCTTGTTTTAACCCCAAATAAGCAATTTCAAAAGTCTGAAACAGGTGAAACGATTAAGCAATAGGTCACAAAAATACTATTTCTATCTGAGAATTCTCGCTGAAATTTTATAAAACAAAATGTATCTTTGTGGATAGAATTGGTATAGTGCCTTAAACATGAGTCATATTGAGAAGAAGCGGCGAAAGGACCTGAACGGGAATTCAATCCATTGAAAAACAGGTTTCGAAACATTAATCTGAAAAAAATTGTTAAACCAAAATAATTTGTAATTTTAGACACTTATTTGCAACAGGTAAAACAGCAGGAATTTTACCTGGTAATCAGCACTACAAAAGCACAAAACGATGACATACAACTACATATGCAAAAATCGGTTTTTCAGGGCAATTTTACTTCTTGTTCTGATAGCTGGTTTTGGGCAACTTAAAGCACAGGATCCTATCTTTTCGCAGTTTTATAACAATCCGATTTATTACAATCCAGGATACATAGGTCTGAATGCCGGGATACGAAGCCGCTTCAATTACCGTAATCAATGGACTGGTTTACCCGAAAGTTTCAAAACCTACAGTTTCTCGATGGATATGGCTGAACGCGCTATTCCGGGTTCGGGTGGCATCGGGTTGCTGGTTTCTTCCGATAGGGCGGGTACCGGTTTGATTAAAACTGACCAGGTAGGAATTGGCACAGCTGCACGTATTCCTTTGTATGAAAATATGGTTGCCCAGGTAGGTTTCATGGTTTCGTATGTGCAGAAA
Organism: uncultured Bacteroidales bacterium; assembly: GCA_903917425.1. Classification (GTDB taxonomy): domain Bacteria; phylum Bacteroidota; class Bacteroidia; order Bacteroidales; family UBA4417; genus UBA4417. Next base: position 666 of record CAIXAQ010000193.1, on the reverse strand, counting down.
ACAGTGAATTGGGGTGACCTCGTTTTTACGGATGAACTGGATGCCCGTTATGGAAGGATAAAACCAACTGACTTCCAATTTCCGGCATCAAACCGTGCTTCGTATCCTGATTTTACGATAGGCGGAGTTTATCGTTTTGCCGAAACGGGCGCAAGTAATTCTAATATACAAGGGACAATAGGTGCTGCCTATCATCATGTTTTTCAACCTAATGAATCATTTTTAGGCCTCGAATCAAAATTGCCGGGTAAACTTGTTCTTAACGGTGATCTGGTAATTGAAATCGAACAAGGCCGGGCTTCCTCATACCGTTCGTACCGCTCAAACGGCAGTTTCAAGTTCAACCCGGGATTTTCGTATGAAAAACAAGCTGAATTTTCGACTTTCTCCCTGGGAGTAAATGTTCTTAAATCGTCAATTTATTTTGGTGCCTGGCTCCGCAACCAGTCCTTCGACTTTTTCAAGGCGCAGGATGCAATCTTTACGGTTGGTGTAAATGCTCCGTGGAGCAAGGATTCGCGCATGAAGATCATGTACTCATACGATTACGTCATTTCTACCAATATGAACACGGCTGGTCACTCTTCTCACGAAATTTCTTTGGTCTTCGAATTCGACAATTTCAGCCTGTTTAGCGGGGGAAATGCAAGTGGTTTTAATCCGGGC
>CAIXAQ010000192.1 GCA_903917425.1 uncultured Bacteroidales bacterium | reverse complement strand
GGCCAGTTATACTTCAATAAATGATGATGCACTGAATTGTTAATGCTGGTAATGTTTTTTTGAAACTGAATATTATAATATTTAATAAAATGCTCCGCCAGAATCGGAATATCTTCCTTGCGTTCGCGTAAGGAAGGCATGGTAAGCTGAAAAATTTTTAACCGGTAATACAAGTCTTCCCTGAATAATTTTTCATCTACGGCACCCTTCAAATCCCTGTTGGTTGCCGCAATTATTCTGATATTAACGGGAATATTAGTAACCCCACCCAAACGGCGAACAACCCTGTTCTCAAGCACTCCCAGTAATTTTATCTGTGTTGCCTGGTTTATTTCGCCAATTTCATCCAGAAAAACTGTCCCTCCTTCAGCAATCTCAAAGAGGCCTTTTTTTAGTTGCCGGGCATCGGTAAATGCGCCTTTTTCGTAACCGAAAAGCTCACTCTCCAGGAGCGATTCAGGCAAAGAGGAACAGTTAATCGTAACAAAGGGTTTTTCATTACGGCTACTTTCGTTATGAATTGCATGGGCAAACATATCTTTGCCGGTACCACTCTCGCCTAACAGTAGTATGGTTGTGGATTTTGTTTTTGCAATTTTTTTCGAAAGCTGAATTGTTTGTTTGAAAAGTGCGGCTTCACCAATAAGATGATCAAAAGTTATGATGTCTTTTTGTTGCCTCCTTAACAACTGAATTTCTTTTATGATACTAATTTTGTTAATGATGTTTTCTAAAACGATATCAATCTCCTCAAAGGCAAAGGGTTTGTTAATGTATTCCGTAGCACCGGCTTTCATGGCATTTACAGCAGTTTCTATTGAACCATAAGCTGTCATAAATACAATAATAACTCCAATATCAAGCGATTTCAATTTTAAAATCACTTCCAAACCCTGCATACCAGGCAGTTTATTGTCAACAAAAACTACTTCAGGGCGATTCGCTTCGAACAGCTTGATTCCTTCTTCGCCTGTTTCTGCCGTGAAAATGATATATCCTTTTGGTGCAAGGTGTTTCTCAAGCGACCAACGGATTAATTTTTCATCTTCAACAATAAGGACCTTTAGCTGTTTCATACAAATTATAGATTCATATATTGTTGATGGTTAGTATTTTAAAGGCAACGAAATATAAAATGTACAACCCGAATCCGTATTGTTCTCGAACCATAACTCGCCACCATGCTTTTCAACAATGTCTTTTGATATTGCCAGACCAAGTCCGGTGCCTTTTGTGCTTGTGGTGTAAAAAGGTTTAAAAATTTCGTCACCAATAGTCAAAGGTATGCCACTTCCGTTATCAATAACCGATATGATGATTTTTTTTTGTTCAGAGTGATATACTGATTTGTAAATAACTGTCCCGCTTTCAGTTATCGACTGAATAGCATTTAAACTCAGGTTAAGTAATACATTCTCAAACAGTTCGTGGTCGAAAGATAGTGTCGGAAGATCTTCACTCAAATCCATCTCAAAATTGATAGTTTTGTCATGCGCCTGGTTTTTCAGAAAAAAGACCTGCGATCTTATAACGTCATTAATATCACCTTCCTGTAGGAAAAGATCCTTCGATTTTGAAAATTTCAACATATTCGAAATCGCCTGGTTTACCCGGTTTGCCTGTCGTTGTATTTCCTCAAGTATCGGTTTGTTATCTGAATCTTTCATCCCGGCAATAATGATTTCCATGGCGCGCACTATACCCATGATAGGATTCCTGATTTCGTGAGCAACCCTTGCCGACATTTCCCCGATAGTAGCAAGCTTTTGAGAGTTCTTAAGTTCCTTTTGATGATAGGATTGAAGCTCTTTTCGCGTTTTTTCGAATGTGTTCAACATTTCGTTAAAATCACGGCCAAGATTGCCAAGTTCCCTGACAACCGGTATATCGAGTCGCACTGAAAGATTTCCCTGGTTTACCTGGGTGATTGTCGACCTGAATTGTTTAAGTGATTTCCGGATGTATTTGTAGTGCAGATATGCAACAAGTGTAAAAATAGCCAGGAGTATAAAAAGTGTGTAATAAATACTAAACTGCCTGGTAAACTTTATAATTCCCTTTGTTTCGTGATTAGCAAGATCCATCACTATCATGCCGATATTCTTTTCAATAACCGGATTATGACACGAATAGCATGACGGGTTGTTCTGTAAACGTATAAAAACACGCGAAAATGGCACAACTTCATCATTGTAATTTAGTATCGAAATATCCTTCTTCTGAGCAAATAGTCCGGCTAATCGTGCAGTATCCTTATTTAATGCTGAATAATTGGTTGGATAAGTTACTTTC
>CAIXAQ010000191.1 GCA_903917425.1 uncultured Bacteroidales bacterium | reverse complement strand
GGCCCCAACGAGGATCGCGCGAAATATCTACCATAGGGCTGAAAGTCCAGTTCAGCCCATCAGCCGAGGCTTCCTGGGCAGCAATGCGGGCACTCTGTTCAATCAGGTCCATGTCCCATGTACAGGATAATGCCAATGGAATTGGGAAAATAGTTTTGTAGCCGTGTATTACATCCAGGCCAAAAATCAGTGGAATTTTCAGCCGGCTTTCTTCAACTGCCACTCTTTGTGTTTCGCGTATCTTTTCAACGGATCGTATATTCAATACCCCACCCACTTTGCCTTCCTTGATTTTATTCCCGATATTGGAACTTGTAATTGATCCTGTTGTAAAATCGCCGGAAGCAGGTAAATTCAATTGGCCTATTTTCTCATCAAGGGTCATTTTTTTCATTAGACCGTCAACAAAAGCTTTCATTTTCGGATCTGATACGGGCGATTTTTGCTGGGCTATCAGAGTAAAACTGAACATTAGCAGTATGCTCAGCAACAATACTTTAATAAATTTCATGTTCAAATTATTTATTTTGCAAAGGTTCTGAAAAACAATTTAAAATTAAGGACAAAAATGAAAATTATTTCAAATTGAACCTTTCCAACAATAGAGAATGATTAGGAATAACTGGCATTAATTATTTTTTAACGATATAGCGTCATATTAAAATCGAAAATCTCTGCTTTTTGAAATTTATGATTTGTTTAGTGAATCAGGAGGCTGTCAGTAAAAGTTCCAAAATAAGTTGCTTATACTGAAACTGCCTGCCAAACATCACGCATAAAGTTATTATAGTATGATTTCAACCATATTAACCTGCTGATTCAACAAAGCTAAAAGCGTTTCAACAGGTATCACAGCTCCACCTTTGCGATATTTATTTTCCTGGTAATTAAATGGTAAGACATTCCCATTTATGGAAATTGCTTTAGGACTGAAACTGCCTTCTTTAATTACATATTTCAAGGTCATCGGATGGCCAAGAAAATCCAAAGAAGCTGACAAGCCATCCATAGAACGTGGTATTACAGGATCGATAATTATATTTCCAAATTCGATTCGCAAACCAAGCAATCGTGATACAATCATACTTAAATAAATGCCCGGCCCGCTCGAATACACCCGCCATCCGCCCTTGAGCGTAATGTTTCCCGTTTTTATTTCATCATATCGTTCGTCAGCTTCGTAACGCGTTTTAAAAGTAACATCCGAGCTGCTGTAATAGCAATTTGCCTGGCGGATATCGCCACAAGGAACAATATCCCTGTACCCAACCGGAATAGCCTGCCGGAGCGCTTTTACAAATGCATCGGCATTACCGATACGGGCCTGAGATTCGGCATAACGGATATGTTCATGAACGTACATCAGACCGATCTCACGCCCGAAGAAAGTGCTGCTTTCTGCACGCTGGAAAATTTCCTGAATGCCTCCTTTGTATTTAAGCGGACGGTCCATCAACCGGGCACCATCGGGGCCCTTGAGATTCTGGTCGATAATAACCTGGTGTTGCAGAGCTTGTTCCTTTGTAAATATTTCGCTTAGAATACCGCGGTTCATCGGTAAAATGCTGTAATGAATACCTGTTTTTGTGTCAGCGGGGTGAAGGAGAACGCTGATGTTGCCATCATCTTCAACCAGTCCATAACCGGCAACAATACCGTCTTTAATAAGATGCCTATTAAAATCTGCTTTAATATCTTCGCAGATTTGTTTCAGTTCTATTGCTTTAGCCGAATCTCCGGTTTGCTCATAAACCCGCAGGTATTGCATAAACGCCTGGTAATTCATTTCAACAGTCCAGCTTGAAATCAACCTTTTAGCCAGTTCTTCGCTTACAGGTTGCAGGGAATCATTCCAGTCGCCACCACCAAAGGGAACCAACGCGGTGCCGGGAATAAATGAATTTACTATCATCTGAATGAGCCTGTCAACATGCTCATTGACTGTCTTTTTTTCGACACCTATTTTACTGTTTCCATTATAGAATGGTAGCACTTCGTCGAGGATTTTCAGGTCGCCGGTAACTTTTATGTAGTCACTCAGTGCAATAATAACCCAATAAAAAACATCACCGTGAGAGTCGCCGGCCCGGATATTTGAATAGCTGTCGAACATCCACCATTGCGGCCAACCGCCATCCGGATTCTGATTCGAAAATATGGCGCTCAAAACTTGTTTTGCTTCGTCATATTTTTCCATAGTTAACAGCAAATCAACCGGTCCCTGGGATACATCACGCGTTCCCCAGGCAGCTCCACTGAATTGCTCCAGACCGTAAGGCGTTAAAAAATGCGTAAGTGCATTCATGCCATACCAGGGCAGGATTTCGCTTATGGCAGTTGTATCCTCGTGTTTACCAGTCAGCAAAAGGTTCAAACTCAATTCCTGCCATTGCGATTGTGCATCCTGGCAATCTGTAACCCAATGCTTGTCAGTGTCCTGAGGTTCATATCTGTTTTTATTTGAGCATACTTCTCCAATAAAACTCATAGAGAAATTAGAAGTTTCTTCTGTTTTCAGAACAAACAAAGAACCGTCTTCCATGATAAAATTTCCAGGGTAAAGTGCCCGATCACTAGTAGCTTTGTAATCAACATGAACGCTGTTGACAAGTATCCTGAACTGTGCCCCCGGAAATTTACCTGCAATCATGCTATTAGTTTTTGGCTTAGCCAAATAATTGAATAAAAGTATGTCAGGTTTGATTTTCCAACCGTTAAGGTTATCGAAATCGCATGTAATCAATAATTTAACATTTTGTCCGCTGATAACTTTGAAGTCCATGTTTACACGAGGTTCCGATTTGGATGTCCAGGTCCGTACCTGGAAAATATAATCGCCTTGTTTGTATATCCACCGGCAATGGTTCAGCCCAATTTCAAATGCGGAAGGAACGCCAAGCAAGTAGCGTCTACCATCAAGTTCTACAAATATCCTTTGCCCCGATTCGGTTGTGAGGTTGAATTGGCTGGTGCACACAGAAAGCAGAACATTGAAATTGGTATTTCCCTGGGTGAGATGCGAATTGAAAACTCCAAAT
>CAIXAQ010000190.1 GCA_903917425.1 uncultured Bacteroidales bacterium | reverse complement strand
TTTAAGTGATTACCGCCTTGATATTGCAAAGAAAATGGGAGCCACCCTTTGTATCAATCCCCTTAAGGGCGAAAGCATAGAACAAGCCATCAAAGATTTACACATGCGTGGTTTTGATATCGGCCTCGAAATGTCAGGATCACCTACTGCTTTTGAGAGCATGATTGAAAACATGTACAACGGTTCCAAAATCGCTCTTCTGGGCATTCTGCCCAATAGCACCACGGTACAATGGGATAAAATAATTTTCAAAGCTTTAACATTAAAAGGCATTTATGGGCGCGAGATGTGGGAAACCTGGTACCAGATGGAGCAAATGTTGATAACAGGTATTGATTTAACACCCGTAATTACTCATCGGTTTGAAATTGATGATTTCCAGAAGGGATTTGATGTTATGGAAAGCGGACAATGCGGAAAAGTGATTTTGAGTTGGTAGAAAATATGACAAAACAAAAAAGCCTCTGAATTTCAGGGCTTTTTTGTTTTTTGGAGGTCCGGTATGGAATCCGCAGCCAGACCAATATCAAGTAATGAAAACCATACAACGAACAAATCATTGACTGGTTTATAAAAAAGGTTGGAGAGTAACTGTTCCGGTAGATTTGCATATACTTTGCATATTTTTGTCCCTATTAATCAAAAAAGACACACGCATTTGACAGATATCCACTCAGTTAAAAAGTGTAATTCTTGCTCAGACCTTGCCTGCCATTCATATAAATTATCACTAATCGGACCATGTTAAGTAGTCGGTTTTCTGGAGGCAACGCCCTTATTCATAACCACTATAAATCACAACCGCATAGGAGGACAGGTCTTGTTATTATGTAACTTTGGTTTGATTTCCAAGATATTGAATGAAGTCCACTGAAGGAATTCGTTTGCAACCACTTGAATTGGTTTTTATCGTTCAATTATCGATTTGAATGAAGGCCATTCAATCTTTAACTAACTTGCTATGAATAAAACAGATAAAGATCATTTATTGAATTCAAATCTTTCAAAAGAAGATATAAGCAAGGCTTTCAGTCTTGCTCTTTCCCGGAAAGATCTGATTGATGAAGATGATACTTCAATCATGTTTTATGATTTATCTTTTCTGAATGAGAGAATTGCTGACCTGAAAAATTTGTTTCCACCAACGACACTGCATGCAATTGCGGTTAAAGCAAATCCGCTGACAAGCACGCTGAAAAAAATTAAAGAGTTGGGAGTTGGTTTGGAAGTAGCAAGTCTTCCTGAACTTTATTTAGCTGAAGCAACAGGGTTTTCTGCTGACAAAATTGTTTTCGATTCTCCCGCTAAAACAAAAAAGGAAATTGATTATGCTTTGAAATCAGGAGTTCGCTTAAATGCGGATTCTTTTGATGAACTCGACAGGATTGATGAATTTTTGAAAACAATAAAATCAAAAAGTGTTGTTGGTGTAAGGATAAATCCGCAAGTTGGTTCAGGAAGTATAAAATCGACAAGTGTTGCGGATGCAATTTCAAAATTTGGAATTCCAATAAACGATAATTTTGAAAGATTGAAAGAATAATTCTTAAAACATAATTGGTTAAGAAGTATTCATGTCCATATTGGTTCACAGGGATGCCCGGTACCATTAATCATTGATGGCATTAGAAAGGTTTTAAACCTTGCAAATGAAACGAATGAAAGTTTGAAGCAAATGTCAGTGAACAATTTGATTGAAACTTTTGATATTGGCGGAGGACTTCCGGTTTCTTATCATTATGATAAAACTGTAATATCGATGAAACAATACCATACCATGTTGAGCGAAAATTTCAAGGAGCTTTTTAATGGTCAATTCAAGTTAATCACAGAATTTGGGCGTTATATTTACGCGAACACAGCTTGGGTTGCATCAAAAGTTGAATATGTAAAAAGAGAAAGGGAATAT
>CAIXAQ010000189.1 GCA_903917425.1 uncultured Bacteroidales bacterium | reverse complement strand
CATTGGGCAATACTTTTTAGAAAAGATCCGAATACAGTTGCAGTGAAATTGATGATTTTCGCGGAGAGCCGGCGGCTTATACAAGGCTGATTTTGCTTACTTTTGCAGAAAAAATTGTGATCTCACCTTCAAATTTCGAGGAAAAAACTGGTTTTGATACCATACGGCGTATCCTCAATGCTCATTGTTTGGGCGAGGGCGGGAAATCGCTGGTTGCCAGCATCTCATTCAGCAATAACCTGGATGAATTAAAGCAGGAACTTGATCTTACCGAGGAGTTTCGTTCCATGTTTCTCACTGTATTTGGATATCCGGCATCGGAGTATTCCGATTTAGACGATGATTTAAATTACATCCTCATCCCCGGCACCTTTCTTTCGGCCGAATTGCTGGTGGCTCTCCGCAGTTCCTATTCAGGATATTGCAATTGCGTAACCTTTATTTCGGAAACTTCAGCCAGTATTTTTCCTTGCCTTCATTCACTCCTCTCGGGGCATCACGTAGAGCCGGCTATACTTTCGGGTATAAACCGTATCATCGATATGGAAGGAAATATACGCGACAATGCATCCCCGGCCCTGATGGAAATCAGGAAAGACCTGTCGAGGATGACCCACCTGATAGATAAAAAGATTGCCCAGGCTCTCACACAGGCCAAACTCGATAAACTGGTTCCATCCGATACCGAAATCGCAATCCGTGAAGGTCGTGCGGTGATACCCATAAATTCATCGAACAAACGCAAAATAAGCGGCGTGATCATTGATGAATCGGCCACCGGCCAGACTTCATTTATCGAGCCTACAGAAGTTTTTGAACTTCGCAACAATATCAGGGAACTCGAACTTGCCGAAAGCCGGGAAATAGTGAAAATTCTGATCGAACTTGCTGACGTATTGAGACCGTTTGTTTCCTATCTCAAAGAGTCAATCAGTTTCTTAGGCAGGCTCGATTTTCTTAGGGCAAAAGCCTTACTTGCCATCGAAACAGGAAGCCTGAAACCCAATATATGCGACCAGCGTTCTTTCAAATGGATACAGGCAAGGCATCCGTTGCTTATGCTCTCGCTGAAAAAGCAAAAGCGCGAAATCATACCTTCCGATATCTCGTTGGACGAAGAAAACAGGATCCTTATTATTTCAGGTCCGAATGCAGGGGGAAAATCAGTATTACTAAAAACCGTAGGTTTGCTTCAATATATGCTGCAATGCGGATTGCTCATCCCTGTGCTCGACACCTCCGAAACGGGTATTTTCGATCATCTTTTTATTGATATCGGCGACCAGCAATCTATCGAAAACGACTTAAGTACATATAGCAGCCATTTGTATAACATTAAAAATCTTCTGGATTTTGCTAATCAGTCTACCCTATTCCTTATTGATGAGTTTGGTGCCGGAACGGAACCTCAGTCGGGAGGAGCCATAGCCGAAGCCGTGCTCGAAACTTTAAATGATAAAAAGGCATTCGGTGTTGTTACTACCCATTATGCCAACCTCAAACAACTTGCTTTCGATCACCCTGGTTTTGTCAATGGTGCCATGCTTTACGACACCAGGCATATGAAACCACTGTTTGTACTTAAAACAGGGAGGCCCGGAAGCTCTTTCGCATTCGAAATTGCAACAAATATTCGTTTTCCTCAGCATGTGCTCGAAAGGGCAGGGGAGAAGGTGGGTAGCGGCAAACTCGACTTCGATAAGCAAATGCAGGACCTGGAAGCTGAAAAGCTGGAACTCAGCCAGAAAGAAAAACAATTACAGCAGGCTGATGAAATGCTCACAAGCCTGATTACCCGCTATACTTTATTGAAAGATAACCTCGATAAAAAACAGAAGGAAATCCTGGATAATGCAAGCCAGCAGGCACAAACTATTCTGAATAAATCGAACCAGATCATCGAAAAAACCATACGCGAAATAAAGCATTCGCAGGCCGATGCCATCCGTACCAAGCAATTAAGATCGGAAATTAAAGAGTTTACTGAGCAGGTTGCTGAAATTCAGATTGTTGAAACAATACCGGAAAAAGAAATTGTCATACCCATGGATGAAATTGCCGGAAGCCCGGTCATAAAAGGCAGCCGGGTACGGATGATAGGCCAGCTCGAATCGGGCGAAGTAACCGAAATTCATGGCAACATGGCCACCGTTGCTTTTAGTACAGTAATACTGAGAGTGAAAACCGAAAACCTTGAAGTTCTTCAGCCGAACACCCAATTGCGAAAATCCTTTAACCGCGGTGTGGCATACCAGAATATGGTAAACGACATGAATGCCCGCATGGCCAATTTCAGGATTACGATCGATG
>CAIXAQ010000188.1 GCA_903917425.1 uncultured Bacteroidales bacterium | reverse complement strand
CTGATTATCCCGGCAAGCCGGTGTAAATCATATAAATTCTTCAAGCCGGAACGCAACGACTGATTCTTTTCCGGAATAGAAAAAATATTTTTTCCATCAGCTAACGGACTCTCAATCTGACCCGTTGCAATCAGTATTTTGTACGGATATTCCTGGTTAACAGGCATTATACGTCCTTTAGTATCAATATAATGCTGTTGCCCGAATGGCGCTATATACCTTACGATGGGGATGCATTGTTTGGCTTTGATCAGAATATCACCCTCGATAGTGAGCTTTACATCTGTGTTTTCGAGATAAGGATTTTTTTCGACATAGGCATTAATCCCAGCAATATCAATTTCGCCAATGGTTTTAGATTGTGGTTTGCCAAATTTTTCGATAATCCCGGCAATCAGTCCTTTTTCGCTCAACAGCGGCTGCCCGCCCCTGTAGTCAATCCGGCAATTAATACCTCTGCAAAGTTTTACCTCGTGGGTTACATTGGCAAAGCCCATCATCACCACAACCCCTGCTGTTATGGCAATCCATACGATAATGAGCAATATCTTTACCAACAACTTCATGTTAATTGTTTTTTTTCGTTCTCAAAAAATTCTCGATCGGTTCAACCAGCGTATCAATATCGCCTGCACCCATGGTTAAAAGCAGTTCGATATGTTTACCGGCCAAATAGGCCGGAAAATCTGTTTTGTTTACCAAATGCTTATTGCCATGATCCATCAGCGAAAGCAGCATTTCCGAATCAATTCCGGGAATGGGAAGTTCGCGTGCAGGATAAACCGGCAAAAGAAGTATTTCGTCGAGCAGGCATAAGCTTTTTGCAAATTCCTCGGCAAAATCGCGGGTACGAGAAAACAAATGCGGCTGAAAAATACCCGTAAGCTTTCTCCCTGGAAACATGTCCCGGGCCGAACTGATACAAGCCCTTAATTCTTCGGGATGGTGGGCGTAATCATCAATATAAACCAGATCGCTTTCATTCAACCTGATATCAAACCTGCGACTGACACCTTTAAATGCCGTCAGCCCGGCTCTTAATTCATCAGGAGTTACACCCGCTAACAGGGATGCTGCCAGAGCAGCTACGGCGTTTTCAACGTTGTACATTCCCGGTATTCCGAGTACAAGATTGTCAATCTTTCCGGCAGGATAAGTGAAATCGAAATGGTAAAGTCCGTTTTCGAGCCGGAGGTTAGATGCATAATAGTCGGCTTCCGTATTAACAGAATAGGTGAAAACGCTGCTTCCTTCCGGGCTTTGAACTGTCAGTTCGAGGCCTTTTTTAATAATTAGCGATCCTTGTGGTACAATATTCCCCGTAAAACTGCTGAATGCCGCATGCATGGATTCCTGGTTTCCGTATATGTCCAGGTGGTCGGAGTCGATGCTTGTAATAATGGCGATAAAAGGGTGAAGATGGAGGAAAGAGCGGTCATACTCGTCGGCCTCTACAACCATGAATGGAGATGTTTCAGAGATCAGGAGATTGTTGTCGAAATTCCTTGATATTCCGCCCAGGAATGCCTGGCATCCAATGCTTGACTGCTGCATGAGAAAAGCGGCCATGCTTGAAGTAGTAGTTTTGCCATGTGTTCCGGCGCAGGCTATGGTTTTGTATTCCGACGAGAGCATGCCTAAAACTTCAGCGCGTTTCATCATCCGCACACCGCTTTTCAACAGGTATTGAAACTCGGCATTCGTATCAGGAATTGCGGGAGTATAAATGACCAGCCCGGTCCCGGCCGGAATAAGATCAACATCTTCGTGATAATGAATGATCATCCCTTCCTTTTCGAGACTCAAGGTAAGGGTGGTAACGGTGCGGTCGTAGCCATGTACCTGGTATCCTTTGGCAATAAAATAGCGCGCCAGGGCACTCATGCCAATGCCCCCGATACCGAGCAAGTAAATTATATGTTCTTTTATCCGCAATGACATGAATTTAACAATGTTATTTTTTTGTTTTTAAAACCAGTTCAAATACGAACCCGGCAATAATGGCGGCAGAATTCCGCATCGCCAGGGAACTTATGTTTGCAGCCAGGATTTTCTGTTCTTCCGGATTTGTCACTAATGCAAGGATTGCTCTAATCAGATCAAGAGGAGCATCTATATCCTTTATCATCAAAGCTGCCTGACGCGAAGACAGGGCTAATGCATTTTTGGTTTGATGATCTTCGGCTACATTTGGTGAGGGCACTAAAATGGAAGGTTTGCCACAAATGCACAACTCCGAAATGGCAATAGCACCAGCCCGCGAGACTACGATATCAGCGGCAGCATAAGCCTTGTCCATTTCCTTGATGAATGGCATGGCAATAAGCCCCTTTTCCTTGTATTCAGCTACTGCCAGGGCAGCATGGCTTTCGTAGCTCTTCCCCGTTTGCCATATAAGCTGGATACCTGCATCTGCCAGGCTTCTCAATCCCGCATGAATACTCTGATTGATGGTTCTGGCTCCGAGGCTTCCACCAACAACAAGAAGTGTGATTTTATCTTCCCGAAAGTTAAAAAATTGCAGTGCAGATGATTTATTATTTTCATTAAATTCTATGTCACTTCGCACCGGGTTTCCAGTGAATTTAATTTTTGATTTAGGAAAGAATTTCTCCATGCCTTCGTAAGCAACACAGATAATATCAGCATTTGAGGCTAACATTTTGTTTGTAATGCCAGGAAACGAATTTTGCTCCTGAATCAATGTTGGAATACCCAGCCAGGATGCAACTCTCAGGGTTGGCCCCGATGCGAAGCCGCCTGTTCCGATTACAACATCAGGTTTGAATGAGCGTATGATTTTACGTGCATTATACAAACTCGAAATAATCTTGAATGGAAACAAAAAATTATCAAAAGTAAGCCGGCGTTGAAGTCCGCTAATCCACAGACCTGCAATAGGATACCCGGCAGCAGGCACCTTTTCCATTTCCATACGGCCTTTTGCACCAACAAACATAATTTGTGCTTCAGGGCGGGCCGCCTTTATTGCATTGGCTATTGCCACCGCCGGGAAAATATGCCCGCCGGTGCCGCCACCACTCAATATTACCCGAAGGCTGTCAGACTGCTGCATTTTCTAAATCAGTTGTTTCGTCAGTTTCTACCTTGACCTCGTCCATTTCTTTGCTCACACTTAGTATAATTCCAATGGCGATACTCGTAAACCAGATGCTGGTTCCGCCCATGCTTACCAGTGGCAAGGGCTGACCGGTTACCGGCACCAGGTGAACGGCTACCGCCATATTTGCAAATGCCTGTATAATAAGGCTTATTGTAACACCAATGGCTAACAAAGCCCCGAAATGCCCCGGGGCTTTTATGGCAATCCGGATCCCGCGGTATAGCAGGATCAGGTACATAAGAAGGATGGTAACAGCTCCGGCAACTCCATATTCTTCGACAATGATGGCAAAAATGAAATCATTGAACGGGTTTGGAAGGAAATTCTTCTGCATACTATTACCAGGAAGTTTGCCAAGAAAACCACCGTTAGCAATTGCAATTTTTGCCTGGTCGACCTGGAAATTTTCATCGCTGTCGCCACCACCCCCAAAATGCTCTATCCTGTTTTGCCAGGTTCCCAAACGGCCACTCGATTTTGGCGACACCATCAGGAAAGCAATAAAAAGAGCCAGCGATGCAATTCCTATTCCGGCAAGAGCCAGCAGATACCTGAACTTCACACCACCTATAAACATCAGCACTATGCAGGTTACAAACAAGATCGCTGCCGTTGATAAATTAGCCGGCAAGATGAGACCACAGATCACTAAAACCGGGAGAAGAATCGGAATAAACGCATTTTTCAGATCCTTGATATTATCCTGTTTTTTGGCCAGCATGCGGGCAACAAACATGATGAGTGCCAGTTTGGCAAGGTCGGAGGGCTGAAACATAATATTCACGCCGGGCAATGTGGTCCAGCGCGCTGCATCATTCCGCACTTCACCAAAAATAAGCGTATATAGCAAAAGCGGGGCAGCAATAATTACGGCTAACATCGATATTTTAGCGTAATACACGTACTTGATCTTATGCGCAGCATACATCAGAACGAACCCAAAAATCAGAATCCCGATATGCTTCAGCAGGTAATACTCTGTGTTTCCCTGCTTGAACCTGTAGGCCAGCGTGGTTGTCGAACTGTATACAGCAAGCACAGAGAATAAGGAGAGAATAATTACTATCCCCCATATTACCTTATCACCACGAACTTTTGGAACTATCTGAACCATTAAATCTGATTAATTAAAGAGTGATGTACTATAAATTCCGGACTGCCTGCTTAAATTTATTACCCCTGTCTTCGTAATCGATAAATAAATCCTGGCTTGCACAGGCAGGCGACAATAATACGGTATCTCCCGTTTTTCCGATCGTATAAGCTGTAAGAACGGCCTGGTCAGCCGATTGAGTTTCGTAAATTGCTTCCACTTTGTCGGCAAACAGGGCAATGATTTTGGTATTATCAACTCCGAGGCAAATGATTGCTTTCACTTTCTGGGCAACCAGTTCTTCAATTTTGGTGTAGTCATTGCCTTTATCAATTCCGCCAACAATCCAAATAATAGGCGCATTGGTTGTTTCGAG
>CAIXAQ010000187.1 GCA_903917425.1 uncultured Bacteroidales bacterium | reverse complement strand
TTCTGTCTTCTGACTTCTGTCTTCTGACTTCTGTCTTCTGACTTCTGACTTCTGTCTTCACACTTCCAACCTCTCATCAATAAAAACAAATGCATTTCAGGCACTGATTCCGCTCTTAAACATGATAGTAACTGAACAAATTGAAATACAAACAATTGCAATCCATAACGTGGGGAATAAGCTCAATGAAGAAGGCTTGCGTTTCTCAAAATCGTTGTTGCAAACGGATGAAAGTATCAACGAATTATTGCTAACGTATTTCTTCTCCCCTTTTAAATCGAATGAATATTACAACCTTTTTCACGAATCGGATTTAAACCTGAACGAAGTTTATTCTTTTGTTTCTGAAATTTTCGATAACCCGGATTCGCTCCTGGAACAATCGGTAAGCCTGGCGAAACACCTGTACGAGCAATCCGTACATCCAAAAATTAAGGGCGGTGAAATGTATGTGGTATATTTCCGCGATTGCATTGTGGATGGTGAAACGGTGGATGCTGTCGGCTTGTTTAAATCGGAAACCAAGGAAACTTACCTGAAGGTATATCCACAGAATGATGGTTTTTCAATCGAGAGCCAGGCCGGTATAAATATTCATAAATTAGATAAAGGTTGCCTGGTTTTTAACACCGAACGCGAAAAAGGATACCTGGTTTCGGTGGTTGATAATCTGAATAAAGGTGGTGAAGCCCAATACTGGATCGATCATTTTTTGCATGTCAGGCAGCGGAACGACGACTATTTCCGGACTAAAAACATACTCAGCCTGTGCAAAAATTTCGTTGTCGAAAAGTTCCCGGAACAATTTGCCGTCTCAAAAGCTGACCAGGCTGAAATGTTGAATAAATCGGTGAAATTTTTTAAAGAAAACGACAATTTCGATATAGAAGATTTTACAAACCAGGTGATTCAATCACCGGATGTAATCAGCAGTTTTAAATCGTATAAAACTGAATTCGAAGTAGATAATAATTTTCAACTCACCGATAATTTCAATATTTCGGATGCCGCCGTAAAAAAGCAATCAAAGTTCTTTAAGAGTGTGATCAAACTTGATAAGAATTTCCACATTTATGTGCATGGCGATAGTCAGCAAATTGTAAAAGGCTTCGACAAATCTTCCGGAATGAACTATTACCAGTTGTTTTTCAAGGTAGAGAGTTAAAACTGAAAGCTAAAAAGGCTGCCCTCTGGCAGCCTTTTTAGCATAAATAATTCTATCCGCTTAGCTTCCAAGCGTAGCAACCATCACTGCTTTAATGGTATGCAGGCGATTTTCGGCCTCGTCGAAAACGATCGACATTTTTGATTCGAAAACATCATCGGTAACTTCCAGTCCATCGAGACCGAATTTCTGGAAAATTTCTTCTCCTACGATAGTTTCTCGGTTATGGAAAGCAGGCAGGCAATGCAGGAATTTAACATCCGGATTACCTGTTTTCTTTACTACGTCCATGTTTACCTGGTATGGTTTCAATAATTTAATACGCTCTTCCCATACTGCAGCAGGCTCTCCCATGCTCACCCATACATCGGTATACAGAAAATCGCAGCCTTTTACGCCAGCTTCTACATCATCAGTTACAGTTATTTTTGCCCCGGTTTCCTTGGCAATTTCAAGGCATTGGGCAACAAGGTCAGCATCAGGCTGGCAGCTTTTCGGAGCCACGGCACGGAAATCCATTCCCATTTTGGCTGCACCAACCATAAGCGAATTTCCTACATTGTTTTTCGCATCGCCCAAAAAAGCAAACGCAACCTGGTTCAAAGGCTTTTCAGTATGTTCCAGCATGGTCATAAAGTCGGCAAGCATTTGAGTAGGATGAAATTCGTTGGTAAGACCATTCCATACCGGCACACCTGAATATTTAGCCAGATCTTCGACAATACTTTGCGCGTAGCCGCGGTATTCGATACCATCGTACATGCGGCCTAAAACACGGGCGGTATCTTTCATCGATTCCTTTTTACCAATTTGCGATCCCGAAGGACCAAGGTAAGTTACATGAGCACCCTGATCCAGGGCTGCCACTTCGAAGGCACAGCGGGTACGGGTAGAATCTTTTTCGAAAAGCAAAACAATATTTTTGCCTTTTAAACGGGGTTGCTCCGTGCCGGCGTATTTCGATTTTTTAAGTTCGAAAGCCAGGTCGAGCAAAAATTTTATTTCCTGCTGGGTAAAATCAAGTTCCTTAAGAAAATGACGGTTTTTAAGATTGAAAGCCATATTTTGGTTTGGGATTAGGTTTTAGGTTTTAGGGATTTGGGGGAGAGACGCGATGCCTCGCGTCTCTATGTAATGCAAATTCGATACCTCGCGTCTCAATAAAATGCAAATGCGATGCCTCGCGTCTCTATAAAATGCAAATGCGATGCCTCGCGTCTCATTAATAATGCCATTGCGATATATCGCATTTTTACACAATCGAAATTCGGGTTCCGCCATTGTCAACGCCCAGCAAACCGGCAGATGTAATAATTGCATCGCGGCTGGTGTGTTTCACAAAGTGAATGGCGGCACGGATTTTCGGGGCCATGCTACCTTCAGCAAAATGGCCTTCGGCAAGGTATTGTTTAGCCTGTTTAACGCTCATCCTGTCGATTGTTTTTTCCTGGGGCGTATTGTAATTTATACATACTTTGGGTACATCAGTGAGAATGAACAGTTTATCTGCATTGATATTTCCGCCAAGAAGGGCCGAAGCCAGGTCTTTATCAATAACGGCATCAATACCTTGTAATTTATTTTCGGCAACATAAAATGCAGGAATTCCACCGCCACCAACGGCAATCACAATTTGCCCGTCACGTGCAATACGTTCTATTGAACGCTGATTGCTGATAACCAATGGTTTAGGTGACGCAACCACTTTACGCCACCCACGGCCACGTGGGTCTTCCTTAAAAATACTTCCGTTTTCGGCCGTTGTGCGATCTGCTACTTCTTTTGTATAATAGGGGCCTATGGGTTTGGTCGGGTTTTCAAAGGCAGGATCATCACGATCGACCAGCACCTGTGTGATAATGGTGATAACATCCCTGTCGAGATCGTGCGCACGAAGTACATTACGTAACTGTTGCTCAAGCATATAGCCAATAAATCCCTGTGAATATGCCACGCAGATATCGAGTGGCATCTCCGGTAAATTATATACCTGTTTTCCGGCTGCGTTCGACAGCAGGATATTTCCGACCTGAGGGCCGTTTCCGTGTGTAAGCACAACGTTATAGTCCCTGTTAATGAGGGTAAGAAGCCGTTCACATGTATCTAAGGCATTTTGCTCCTGCTCTTCAATGGTTCCAATCTGGTCGCCACGAAGAAGTGCATTTCCTCCAAAAGCAACTACTGCAAGTTTTTTCATAATATGGTTTATTCAAATGAGGGCGCAAAATTAGTGATTTAAACTTCATGTGCAAGTAGTTTAAAAAACAATATAGTAACTGCAAACATACTGAATTATAGATATTTACAATTTTCATTACATCAACTTTTAAATATACCAATTAACAAAACGATCACTATGATTGTTGACTTATAGCTTGTAATTTTGGCCTCAATATCCATTCCGGTACTCCTAAACTAATTTTTAATGCACAATCAGTCAAAAGCCTATAGCCTGGCTCTTATATCGATAGC
>CAIXAQ010000186.1 GCA_903917425.1 uncultured Bacteroidales bacterium | reverse complement strand
GAGTAAAATTGTACCATTAGGTGCAACAATAAAACCTGGTGATATAGCAATTTACGAATTTGAAGAGAAAACTGGTACTATAAAAATACGTGAGAATTATCAGGACCTTCCTTCAGACGAAAACAAGTTGAATGAAATGATGGAAGAAACTAATGAGCTTTTTGCACAACTTTTAGAAATTCAACAAAAAATATGATTTTAAACTTTGTTGAAGCTGCTTGTCAGGATATTAGCGATAGAAGGTTATTTGGCATTTGTGATAATATACCTGGAAGGCGAGCAAGAATAGATGAATTCGATGGCCGTATTTGGATTGCGGTTGTAGTTAACGAAGTAAGATATCACGTTACATTTACAGCTGTCGATAATTGTATTGAGATTCGACGACCTGACGGTCTAATGGATAAACGTTGTGATGGCTTTTTGTTCTATAATACAACAATAATATTTGTAGAATTAAAAGAAAGAGGGGCTATTGGAAATGCTTGGGTTATAGACGGTGAAGAACAGTTGCGAACTACTATTTCTTACTTTGAGGATACAGAAAATGCAGAAGATTACACTATGAAGAAAGCTTATATCGCTAATAGTGAACATCCAAGATTTAAAGAGAGTCAAATCAGGCGCATGAATCAGTTTTATACTGATACAGGTTATGTTCTAAGAATTGAAAACAGGATTATACTTGACTAATGGGATCATTCAACGAACAAAACTCCGTCGAACATTTTATCGTTCACAAACTTACCGGCATAAATCTTAATGCCATTCACAATGGAATGGTAAAAGAAGAAGCGGTCCCATATGTCGACGAAGCTCAATGGCGGTATATTCAACCCGATCTCCTTCCAAGAGATATTTCGGATGTGCTTTGGGAGAAAGAGTTAAAAGAATCCTTATGCCGGATAAATCCATTTATAGCATTCTATCCCGAGCGGGCCGAAGAAGTTATTCATAAACTCCGTGCAATAATTATTACAGTAGGTAATGTTGGTTTGGTTCGCGCCAACGAAGAGTTTGCACGCTGGCTCCGCAACGAAGTTTCATTGCCTTTCGGCACGAACAACCAGCACGTTATTGTACGCTTGATCGATTATGAAAACATAGCAAACAACAGCTTTATTCTTACCAATCAATTCAAGATCAGGACCCGGGAAGTTAAAATTCCGGATATCGTCATGTTTGTAAATGGGATTCCATTAGTGGTTGGAGAGGCAAAAACACCGGTTCGTCCTGCCATTAGCTGGTTGGATGGCGCACACGATATAAGTGTGGTATACGAGAATTCGATACCTCAATTGTTTGTGCCCAATGTGTTTTCATTCGCCACCGAAGGGAAAGATATTTTTATTGGTGGTGTCAGGACACCACTTGAATTTTGGTCGCCTTGGCGTATTGAAAATGAGGAAGAAAAACTAAGTCATTTGCTGGGCTTACATGACGTTGCCAAACAACTCACTCATTTGCTCAAACCTTCTACTTTATTGGACATCCTGCAGTATTTCACTGTATATGCCACCAACAGCAAAAAGAAAAAAATTAAAATTGTTTGCCGGTATCAGCAATACGAAGGAGCCAACGCTATTATCGAAAGGGTTAAAGACGGTAAAATCAGGAAAGGATTGATCTGGCATTTTCAGGGTTCCGGAAAGTCTTTATTGATGTTGTTCGCGGCTCAAAAACTCAGGAAACAAGCGGAACTGAATAATCCCACAGTGATTATTGTGGTCGACCGTGTTGATTTGGATACTCAGATTACAGCAACTTTTAATACCGCCGAAGTTCCCAACATGATGACAACCGATAGCATCAGGGAATTGCACAAGTTATTGGAACACGATACCCGGAAAATCATCATTACGATGGTTCACAAATTCAAAGACGCCTATCCGGATATGAATAAGAGGGATAACATCATTGTAATGGTCGACGAAGCCCACCGTACACAGGAAGGAGACCTGGGCAGGAAAATGAGAAATGCATTGCCAAACGCTTTTTTGTTTGGATTAACCGGAACACCAATTAACAAAGCCGATAAAAATACATTTTGGGCCTTCGGTGCTGAGCAGGACGAGCATGGTTACATGAGCCGGTACACTTTCCAGGAGAGCATCAGGGATAACGCAACACTGCCATTGCATTTCGAACCGCGGCTTCCCAACTATCATATTGATAAAGAAGGTTTGGATGTGGCATTTAAAGAACTGGCCAACGACCTGAGTGAAGAAGACCGGAACAAGCTCAGTCAGAAGGCGGCTAAAATGTCGGTGTTTTTGAAATCACCTGAACGGATTAAAACCATTGTGGCTGACATCAATGAGCATTTTTATACCCATGTTGGTCCGGAGGGCTTGAAAGCAATGATTGTTACACCTGATCGATACGCATGTATATTATACAAAGAGGAATTGGATAAAGTGATGCCACCGGAATCCAGTGTGGTTGTGATAAGTTCTTCAGCAAATGACGAATTCGAATTCAAGCAACAATGGGCTATGGATAAGGATCAGCAGGAGAAAGTTATCGAGAAATATAACGATGCTGATTCACCATTAAAATTCCTGATTGTAACAGCCAAACTCCTTACTGGTTTCGATTCTCCGATTTTACAAACAATGTATCTTGACAAATCGCTGAAAGACCATACCCTTTTACAAGCCATTTGTCGAACCAACCGTCTGTTCCCTAACAAATCCTTCGGCAGGATAGTCGATTACTTTGGCGTATTCGACGATACGGCACAAGCCCTTGCATTTGACGAAGAAACCATAAAAACTGTAATTTCTAACCTTCAGGAACTTAGAGATCAAATACCTTCCTGGGTACAAAAGTGTTTAGATCATTTTCCTGGCGTTGATAGAACTCTTACTGGTTTTGAAGGTTTACAGGCAGGTCAGGATTGTATTAATACGAATGAGAAGAGGGATGCATTTGCAAAAGATTTCAGTGTACTTACAAAAATATGGGAGGCCTTATCACCCGACCCGGTTTTAAATCAGTTTGAAACAGATTATAAATGGTTATCACAGGTTTACATTTCGGTAAAACCGGCAGCAGATGATAATGGACGACTGCTTTGGCATGCATTAGGAGCGCAAACAACAGCACTTATTCATGAGCATATACATGTTTCAGGGATCAATAAGGATATGGAAGAATTGGTTCTCGATGCTGAAGTTATTGATAATTTAATGAACAGTAAAGATCCCCGGCAGGCTGATAAATTTGTCAAAATTCTTTTGGGACGGCTAAATAAACATGGCAATCATTCTGTCTTCCGCAGACTCAGCGAACGACTTGAAGCATTAAGAGACAAAGCCGAACGAGGTTTAATAAACTCTATTGAATTCATAAAGGAACTCTGTAATATTGCTAAAGAGACATTGCAGGCCGAGAAACAAAATGATAAAACGGAAGAACAGAAAACTGGTAAAGCAGCTTTAACCGAACTGTTTCTGGAGATCAAAACCGAATCAACACCTGTCATTGTTGAACGAATCGTTAACGACATAGATGAAATTG
>CAIXAQ010000185.1 GCA_903917425.1 uncultured Bacteroidales bacterium | reverse complement strand
TTCACAACTATTTTCCCGCTTCCAGAATACGAATGATATTCCCCATTGTACATGGCATCAGCCGAAACAGCACCAATCACGAAAGTGCCTTTGCTGACGGCCCTGACTGTATAATAGAAGGTTTTGGCAGTTCCATTCAGTGCAGTGAAGAAACTGATACGATCGTCACGTATATCGGTATATTCTGGTGTTGAGCGGTTTTTCATAAAATCCATTTCCCGTTCAGCCACCAAGCGCGAATTTTCAATTTCGAAACAGGCAGGCAACAAATCGGTGATAGCCACATTTTCAACATTCGTTCCGGTTTCGGACTGGGTAGTAATTTCTACTACAACCAAATCGTTCTGAGTGAATGAATTGCCATTGATTTGGTTACCATTTCGATCCAAAAAACGCCTGCGTACTTTCAGATGCTTGTCTTCATCTGCCATATTTGGCGATAGTTTTATCCCTGAGATTTCATAATAATAATAAAGTGTTCCTTTTCCTTTGGCGGTGAGGGTCACATTTTTGTTGTTAATATCCAGTGGCAGCTGCAAATCCTTATTATTATACTTCCCTGCAACTTTTCCATCTACTGAAATATCAGCTGAAATATCTGAGTCCATTGCTTTACGCGCATGTTTGCCAATGGCAAGCAAAGCAAATGCAGTTTCCTGTGTTGAATAATATCCGGCATTTTTCATTTCAACAGAAATGCTTTTCAATAATTCATCAACCTGTGGATTGTTAGGATCGGCTTCGAGCAAAGCATTTAATGCCAATGATTTATCCCGCAAATAGGAACTATAGGAGCCGCCAAACTCGCTGATTGCTTTTTCATTACCAAAAGCTTTTGGCAAAACGCTCCTGAAACTCTTTA
This sequence comes from uncultured Bacteroidales bacterium, assembly GCA_903917425.1. Classification (GTDB taxonomy): domain Bacteria; phylum Bacteroidota; class Bacteroidia; order Bacteroidales; family UBA4417; genus UBA4417. The sequence continues at coordinate 3,428 of CAIXAQ010000185.1, read as the reverse complement.
CATCACCGGCAAGCATAAATGAGGAAGCCAGCAGGTACCGGCCTTCGGAAGATAATTCTTTTGACATTGATTTGTAATAGTTCATCGCCGAAACAGGCGCTTTATCAGCCAAAGCAAGCACGTATGCCGAATAAAGGATTTCACGGCGGGGAACATTCCTGGATTTACGAACACCATTCTCAGAATAGAAATACGTTTCCATTTCGCGTTCTTTCACTTTCTGTGTTAAAAAATTAAGTATACCATCCAGAACCCGGGCATTTACCTCGTAACCCGCTGCCTTTGCTTCGAACAGGAAGTGTGCGGAATAAGCCGTAGCCCACCAATCGGCACTACCACCTCCCGGCCATAACGATAATCCACCGTTGTATAACTGCATGGATTCCACTTTTAAAACAGCCTGCTGTACATTTGATCCCGGCGAACCACCCTGGTAAAAGTTCCGGCCTGAAGCCGAAGGAAACAATTTGGTCAGATCAGCCAGGTACAATTGGGGAAAGGCAGTCGAAACTGTTTGTTCCAGGCAGCCATAAGGATATCGGACCAGGTAATCGAGGTTTTTGGCAAACTCAACCGCCGGTGATTTGCTCAGGATCAGTGCCGATTTTATCCCTTTCGGATATAAGTCGCTGGTAGCTTTAAATGTTTTAACTGAACCTGCTGAAACAGATCCCGTCCCGGTAATAAAAGTCAATCCAGCGGCCGGCCGGACCGGAATATCAATCTGTTGAGTAAACTTCTGACCTAATGCATTTACTGTGGCTGAAAAGGTAGCAACACCAATTCCTTTATCAGCATTTACACTAAACAATGCAACTTCTTCAGCGCCTGGTTTCAGACTGGTTGATGCTGAATTTTTACCAGCCACAGTCACCGGACCGGACGCTGTAAGTTGAATGTTAGCGTTCCCACTTTTATCGGTAGTGTTTGTCATGGAAACAGCTACAGTGCAGTTATCACCGGGACTTAAAAAACGTGGCAGCGACATGCTTATAATCACAGGGTCAGCTACTTTCATGGTTTTTTCGGCCGAACCAAACTGCCTGCCTTTGTATGCCACAGCCATTACCCTCAGGGCGCCTGAGAACTGCGGTATGTCAATACTGAAACTACATTCCCCAGATGAATTTGCTTTGCGGATTCCGCTCCATTTCGAAATCAGTTTCACCCTGTTGCCGGTTAACGGATTAATACGCCTCGAAAGATCGAAAGCCTCGCCACCGGCAGGACTTGACGATCGTTTCAGTTCGGGATACAGCAAGGCATATACATCATAGGAATTCACACCCAGGGCGCGTTTCTGATAAAACCAGTTGAACGGATCCGGCGTTTTGTAATCGGTAATCTGAAGAATGCCTTCATCCACCACAGCCACGGTGACTTCGGCATCGGGAGCAGTTTCAATTGTAAATGTTTGTTTGATCCCTGACCTGGATTTTTCGGGAGCCGAAATGGCAATATTTAGTTTTGCCGAAGCATCATCCACTTTAAGTGAAACAACACCGTGAGCAACCGTGAGCGGAATCGACATGTCAACAGATTTGCGGAAAGCAGTGGCATCAATGTAAATGTTTGGCAAATGATCTTTGGTAACGGCTAATTCCATGCTGGCCGATTTATTTACAAGGTTCAGGAATTTATAGCTCAGCACATTATCCTGTTCAATGGCAACAAGCAACTGCCCGTCGAAAGGTGCCTTAAACAGCAACTTCGCCTTTTCGCCCGGGTTATACAAATTTTTATCAGGCGTAATTATCACTTCTCCCTCGCGGCTGACTTCGAACGATGAAAAATTGGTGTCGCCCCAGCCATAGGCGTAAAACGTTCGTGAAACGTAATTTTCGCTTCCCGGAGCCATGATACGCACCTCGTATTCGCCTGATTCGAGAGGGATAAAAGGTAAAACCGTGCCGGTTCCTTTGATATTCAGCTCACGGGTGAAAACAACTTTCTCCTTTTTCTGCGAAACATAGTTATACCGGCCGTATTGTTTTTCGATGACCGTTTCGTACTTATAGTTTATAATTACAACCTTTGCCTCCGCACCGGGCAAAACTTTTCCGGTTCGGTCAATCGCGGCAAACTGCAGGTTAAGAGCTTTGCGGGTTGATAACCAGGTGTCAAAATGCCGTATTCCGAAATAAACCTGCTGGGTTGGAATTTCAACCACATTCAATCGATTCACAGGTCTTCCTGTTTCATCAAATACGGTGGTAAAAATTTTGCCTTCGAGCAAGCCAATATCGCTGTATGCTGCTGATTGTAAAATACATGCAGCCTTACCTTCAGCATCTGTATTTCCTTGCTGAACAATGGAAGCCAGTACCGGCATGTTTTTAGTTTCGATGTTAAATGAATAATCCGGCAAAGATTTGGATGTCAACTGCTTGCGTTTCAGGCGTAATTCTGTTTCAAAACGCCTTCCCCCTGCAGGAGTTCCGTAAAGGTTTTCAGCCAGTAAATCAAGGTTGATGGCTTCGGCCGGCAGATAAACCGTTTTGTTGGTTTTGGCGGTCACTTTTATGCGGTCGGGAACAAATTCTTCGACCGAAATTTTTCGCGAGGCAAGTAAAACATCGTTAGCAGCATACACTTCGATCATGTACGACCCGGTCATGGCCTGGCGAGGGACAAAAAACTTCGTTTCGGTAGCGCCCGAGGCATTCAGCTGAAAGCGCTGATTCAGGTATTCGCGGCCATTGGGGGCAAGGAGTTTGATTTTTATTGGAATATCTTTCACCACTTCCCAGCGCGGAGTGCGGACAATAGTATTGATGTAAGCAGTATCGCCGGGGCGGTACAAATCGCGGTCGCCATAAATAAATACATCGTAATTCACATTATCCATGCGTTTTCCGCCAACCTCGAAGCGTGAAGTTTCGACGCGTGTTTTGTCGAAAAGTACGAAATTGAAATCGTTTTCGTACCTCACTGAAACCATACTCAGTGTAAAACCGGCGGCTACCTGTTTTGCGTTTTTAAATACGGCCACTCCGCTATTATCCGTAACCGTAGAATAAACTTTCTGATTGTTGGAACTGATAAAATCCAGTTTTGCTCCTTTAACCGGCGTGGCGTCGCGGAATGAATTAACGAAAACCATCACATCTGTTGAGCCTTCTTTAACGATTAATCCTAGGTCGGAAAACGAGAGCAATTGAGCATCCTGAATGTATTTCCGATCACTTGCCTCCACTTTAATAAGGTATAAACCTTTGTAGGAATCGTTGAAATTCAGTTCAGCAAAATCGAGATTCAGCAAGGATATATTTCCTGATTTCTGCAACGAACGGGTCTGTATTTCTTTGGTCATCACAGGCTTTCCGTAGTTTTCGTCGAACGACCAGGTGTAGTAATCGTTGTAATCACCCGTTGCTTCGTCATAATTATATTCCCAGTTTTTACCCTGGCGCATATAGTGCTGGATG
>CAIXAQ010000184.1 GCA_903917425.1 uncultured Bacteroidales bacterium | reverse complement strand
GTCAAGGTCGCTATCGCCATCATAATCACCCCATTGCATAGATCCGCAATAGAGAGGCTGAATCTTGAACCTGGCTGATGCTGTGTACGAATTATTTTTGTTTTCGTATACCTTGCCATACATATCAGTTATAACATCGGTATAACCTGATAAGGCTATATCGGCCGATCCGTCGTTATTCAAATCAGCCCAGTCGAACGAAGTGCCCTGTGTCTTTTCGAAATTATCCGGCATTAATTCAAAAATTTTGTCTCCTTTTCCCATAAACAGCTTTGCCACAGGCACATAAGTTTGCGTTCCGGGATTGTATGATAAGCCGCTGAGGAATATGTCAAGCTTTCCATCGTTGTTAAAATCGATCCACCTGGCTGTTCCGTTATTAATTGGCGGCAGGTTTGGAATGCTTACGGTTGTAAATTGGCCGTTTCCATCGTTCATGCAGATGTACGTGCAGGAATTCCATGGAGACCAGTTGCTTGTTCCTGTTAATATTACATCAAGATAGGCGTCGGAATCGATATCTCCCCAGTCGGAGGAACCAATGAGAGCCGGTATTGAGGTTGGAACTTCAGTGAAAGTTTGCGATAAGAGCCGGGCGGGAAATAAACAGGTAAGCACTAATACGTCGGCAATAAAAATTCTATAATTCATAATACAGATCAGATAATTTATTCGTTCAGATAAGAGCCAAATCTACAATATATTTGGATTCAGGAAATTATTAAAAAAAATTATAATGCGAATGCCAGATGCGCCTTACTGTTCATCAAAATTACCAGCAGTGCAATTACCAAAGCAAAGCGTTTATAAACGAGGATGATACCCGCTCACATCAGGAAATAAGTTGCGTATAATCGGGGGGATAGGCTGTTAAATTAATAATGCGGCCGCAAACCAAAGGAAATCAATACATTTGTTGCCACTATTTATTACTAAGAATGAAAAAAATACTGATTGCCCTGACTGCATTGCTTGTAATACATACAAACCTGAATGCACAGATTAAAAACAGTGAAGAAGAAACGTCAGACAAATCGGTTAATTGCGGTGGGGTGGAACGATGGGCCGTAAAAGTGTTGGCTGACGCTGCGGTAAATACCATAAATTTTACGCCTGTAAATACTACGGTGAACGGGATGGTAAGTATTGTTACCCCGCCGCCAAGTACAACCATGCCCCGGTATGCGGGAGTTGAAGATATTACATACAGACTTGTCTGTAAAATAACCATCAAGAAGAACGAAAGTGATGATGATTATCACCTTGTATTAAGCGACGGCACTCATACATTTATCGGAGAAATCCCTAATCCTGTATGCGCCATGGCATCAACTACAGCTTTTGTGGATCAATACATTACCTGCAGAAATTTTGTCAATACCTATATCCCCCAAGCAAATAACAACAATGTAAATATTGCTGACGTTGAAGTGACAGGCGTTGCATTTGTAGATCCAGCTCACGGGCAAACAGGCAAAGCACCAAATAATATTGAGTTTCATCCTATTTTGGATATACATTTTGCCGGTACCACCCAGGTTGAAGAATTACAGGCAGAAAAAGTGCTTTCTGTCAGTCTGACACCTAACCCGGCGCAGGGGAAGGTATTAGTAAATATAAAATCAAAAAGCGAAGTTTTAAAAAGCTGTGATCTGCAATTATTTGATATACAAGCCAATTGCATTGGAAAGTTTAGTCTGCCAGTAAATGGAAATAAAACTATTTCAGAAACGATTGATCTGAAAAACATTGCTGCCGGAGTGTATATTTATAAAATCCTGAATAATGGTATGTTACTCTATGACGGAAAACTGCTGGTTTATTAAAATGCCTGAGTGTAATTACCTGGAATATTAACATAATAGGTGGGCTATGGTGATGTTTTTATACGCACTCATCAAGATTTAAGAAGAACAAAGATCATCCGATTTAATAAAAACTAAGCTTCACTCTCCAGAAAATAAATTGTGAGCCTTCTTCTAAATCTACTCCTGGTCGTTATCGCAGTGAGCGCCGCAATGGCATGATTTTCCTTTTGCCGATTCAAATGCTTCCTTGCCTTCGGACAAGGAAAAATAGATTAATCCGGCTGAACCCAATACATCGGAGTAAGCAAAGCCCGTAAGTTCGTATATTAGACTTGAAGCAAGCAATACCAGGGACATATATATGCAGATTTTAGTGCAATTGGCATCAGCCAGTATGGGTTTGGAATGGAGTTTTTTGCCAACCTTGTTTTTGGCATTCATAAGCCAGATCATTACCAATATTGAAACCAATGATATTCCAACTCCCCAAAGGGTGGTTTCCGGCTTGTGATGATTTACCAGGTTCACCATTATGCCCGCAAATAACCCTGCCGATAAAATATAAAATGCTGTTCCTGTCATTTTTAAGGCTTTAATCTCAAACCGGCTCTTCGAACTTTCGGGGTTTAGTCGTATTCGCGAAATCATTAAGGCAATTCCAAACCCTGACAAGACTTCAATAAAACTATCAGCTCCAAAACCAAACAACGTTAAAGTCTCGTCCTCATAACCTTTAATTAAAGATATAATCCCCTCAGCAACATTGTAGAAAATTGTGAAAAGACTCAGCAGATAGGCTTGTCTGTAATTTTTTAGTTCAGCCGCTTCCATGTAATAAAGTTTATCAGATTGATTTATTGACAAATATATAACCATTGTAAAGTCATTTTGTTATAACCAATATCCGGGCAGTAGGTGAGATTTAGTCTAAATATTTAATTTCTAACCGAAATAACAGATCTGAAAAAACTTCAAATTGAAATATTCAGTTTTTTTAATATTTAAAAAACATACTTATTCATTTTACTGTTACTTTTGGAGAATTGATCAAATCTGCCTGGCTTTGAGACCCATAATTTATGCATTAAACTGAGAATACAAAATGAAGAAATACTGCACATTTTTTCTGATTTTCAGCCTTTCGGCACTTATTGTGTTGACTACAGCAAACGGGCTTTTTGCCCAGAAACTGCTTATTATGGACAGGGGGAATAATGATAAAATTGTAAACGATTCCACCATCACCGTTTCCAGCAGCGATCCATCTATAAACCAACTTACGGCAATTTTTACCATTAAAAACAACACCGACGTACCCCTTTCAGTTTTTCTGCGAAAGAAAATCAACCAGGTAGGTGACAGCACAAGCGATTATTTTTGTTTTTATATCAAATGCTGGGCCGACACTGACACTACCGATATTGCAGACACTATTCCGGCCGGAGGTGAAGATTATAATTTCGCATCCCACGTTACCCATATCCGAAGGTTCGATTACCCTCAGCCTGCATTGCCTCCTGGCTTTACGTCAGTTACCTACACTATTTTCGATAACACAACACTGGCGGAACCTGTTGAGGCGAGTGTTACTGTCATTTATCACCTTAGCCCTCTTGGAACTGATGAGCCGAACGCTGCAAAGACAGAGGTTTATCCGAATCCCGCTACTGATTTCATCCGGGTAAAAACCGAGAGGCATATGACAGGGAAACTAAAAGCCGAATTATATAACGCCCTGGGTGCAGTGGTCAGGAGTGAAGATATTACAAGCAACGGTAATACATTAACTATTAAAACAAGTGACCTGATCCCGGGATTTTACACGGGTATTCTGACCTCAGAATCGAATGACCATTCATGTTTCCGGTTTGTTGTTCAAGCCAGGTGAAGGAAAACCTTATCAATACCTATTTAGCCCTCCCCAACTGAATAGTGTTTATTTTATGCTTTTTTGATAATCGCAGCTAATTGAAAGCCTATCAAAATATTGAGATCTTGTTGGGGTAAATCGAGTGGGTTATTAACAAAGCGGTCAATTTCGGCCTTGGTTTCCGGGATTTCGGACTTTATTACAAGGGTTTACATGGATTCCTACAAAAGAAATTAAGCATGCCTTCCTATATCCGGATAGAATTGACGGCATATATTAAAAGCCCGCTCCGGCAAAAGGAATTTATCGATCCGTGAATCAAATTGACCTACCTGTTCTTCTTCGAAGCTCTGTTCCCTCCGAAAAATCCCCATCCGCCACTTCCGATAATGAATCCAAAAGCATACCAGGCTCCATTGTTATTGGGAGCAAAAACAGTGATGTCATTTTTGAACAGCATCAGGATCAAATCAAGGGGTGCAATTATTCCATGCCAGAGCCCGCCCAAAAAACCATAGGTATGACCTTTAAGACATTCGTTGACTATCTCGTTGTTTGCACATCCGGTAAGAAGAACCGACACTGCAAGCAGGCAAATGAGGAATGTAATTCCATTTATCGAATTTGACTTTTTCATATTTTACTGTTTATTTTACGTGTTACAATGAAGTTGCTGTGTATTATGATTAGTCTGAGTGTCGAAATTGGTTCTCCATTCGTTTCAAGCATCAGAAACGCATAGTTATTTTTTATTCGCCATTAAAGGTATTAATTATACTTGTACAATTTTGACTTATTTAAGCCGAAATAAGTTGTAGATTAAATTATGGATGTTGTAAACTGTACAAACTCTGCAATCAGACTTTTATACATGGGAAGTAACCTGATATGGAATACTGTAATTCATCGCGGTTTTTACGGCATGACTGCTGTAGACCTGGCAAAAAGCTGATACTCATTGGTGATCCACGGGGGCGGAATTGAAATGAATAAATTCAATGTTGAATAATGATTTGGATATAATTTGAATGAAATATATAAAAAACAGAAAAGAGAGGTGATGTACCTCTCTTCTCAGTGTTTTTTAATTATAAGTAGAAAAAATGCTGTTTGATTATCTAGGTGGCTAAAGTATAATTATCTGATAAATAATCTGATAAAATGATTGTTAAAATATGTTAATAGTAAGAATGCAATTAATAATCCGATTCTTTTTCAGCTGGTTTTTCTTTGTCCTCATCCTCCTCTTTCTCCTCAGTCTCTTTCAAATCGAGTGAAGAATCAAAAAAATCCTCATCCTTATCCGATTTGGTATCAATTTTCACAGGTACTTTTATCAGGTAACTAACCTCTTCGGTATCGATGGTAATGGCAAAAAAGAATGCACCTCCGGCAGTAGGAATTTTAATTGTATGGTTGATCCACCCCAGGGGATATTTTTTGCGAATGGCTTCCATTAATTCAGGAGTGACATTTGCATAATTGATTATGAGCTTTTTACGATTAGTTTGCATTGTCTAGACAGATTTTTGTTCGAAATGACGGTACAATTATACGGAAGAAAATGAAAAAAACATCATTCTTGCAATAATTTTATAAAGTTTTTTTTGCGATCGTTCCGGCTACCCCACTTTTTTCAGAACAATTGCTGTGCGGCATGTAAAATAGATACTCAATCGGTGTGTTGAGGTAGCTTCATCAAAATGGGTTGGATAAGTTATCTCCTCATTTATCCTTCCGTGGCCACCAAAATTTGAGTTGTCGGAGTTCAGAATGATTTTATATGCACCGGCTTCGGGTACTACAAATTCATATCCCGGTATCGAATCATTGGCGTGAAAATTAAAAAGAAACAGCAGCCCGGCACGCTCATAGATTAAACATTTATTATTTTCGTCGCAATTGACCTGGTTGGCATAAAGCGTACTCAAAAGTTTGGCTGATTTCATGACTTTTATCATGGCACGGTCAAAATCCGCCAGGTAATGATACCTCAGCAATGGATTATCCAGAAGCGACCACTGCCTGCGTGCATGCATATAGCTCCAGTTATTGCCTTCGCGCGGGAAATCAATCCATTCGGGATGCCCGAATTCGTTGCCCATAAAATTCAGATATGCCTGGCCACCAAGCGAGATTGTGATAAGCCTGATCATTTTATGCAATGCAATTCCGCGTTCGACCACAATGTTTTCATCGGACGATTGCATGTTGAAATACATCTCCTTATCCATCAGCCTGAAGGCTATCGTTTTATCTCCAACCAAAGCCTGATCGTGCGATTCGCAATACGTAACCGTTTTCACATACGAAAGCCTGTCGTTCAGAACCTGCCACATCTCTGCCATGCTCCATTGTTCATCAGCCACATCTTTCAGGTACTTTATCCAGAAATCAGGAATTCCCATTCCCAGCCTGTAATCAAAACCAATTCCTCCATCTTCGATGGGTGAAGCTAGACCTGGCATTCCCGTTACATCTTCAGCAATGGTAACGGCTTGTGGATTAACGATATGGCTCAGGTGATTAGCTAACTGAAGATAGGTTACGGCATCGAATTCTACTCCCTGGTTAAAATATTTATCGATGTTATCAATTGGCTCGTCACCATGGTGAAAATACAGCATAGAACCAACGCCATCGAACCGAAAACCATCAAAATGAAACTCTTTTAACCAGTATTTGATATTCGACAACAGAAACTGTAAAACTTCTGTCTTGCCATAATCAAAGAGTTTTGAATCCCAGTTTGGGTGTTCGCCCCGGGCTCCGGCATGAAAATACTGAGATTCTGAACCATCAAAAAGATTCAGACCTTCGTTAAGGTTTTTAACCGTATGCGAATGCACCAAATCCATTATGACAGCAATGCCCATGCTGTGAGCCGTGCTTATGAGATTTTTCAGGTCTTCGGGAGTGCCAAAGCGCGATGAAGGCGCAAAGAAACTTGAAACATGGTATCCAAACGAGCCGTAATAAGGGTGCTCCTGTATAGCCATGAGTTGCACTGCATTATAACCTGCCTTCCTGATGCGGGGAAGAATTTTTTCGGTAAATTCATCGTATGTTCCCAGTCCTTCTTTTTCCTGCGCCATGCCCACATGAGCCTCGTAGATAAAGAGTTCGCCGAGTTTTTTTATATCGAAAGGCTCGTTTTCCCATGTAAATTCAGGCGAAAACCAAAGTTGCCCGCTGAAATTTTTAGTATCTTCATCCTGCACAACCCGGTTGATATAAGCAGGAATCCGGAGTTGATCGCCTATCGAACTCCTTACCAGCACTTTAATCTTGCTTCCATGAGTAAATACTGTTTTGTAATACTCCGCATTCAGCTTTATTTCCCAGATTCCATTATCCATTTTTTGCAAGGGATGTGCGTACTGGTTCCAGTTGTTGAAATCGCCGGTCAGGAAAAGACCGTGAGCAGCAGGTGCCCATTCGCGGTAGACCCAGCAATTTTCGGCAGGGATAAAATGAACTCCCATGTACTCGTAAGCATCCGCAAATTGCTCCAAACTTCCTGAAATACTCTCTAAATAGCCAAGCTTCGAACTATACCTGCCATGCCTCGCAACAATGTCATTTGCAGCCTGCCCTAGCCATGGGTCTGATTCAATTATCCGGGGTAAATTTTCCTGGTTATCCATAAATTTTAGTCAAATATTTAGATTCTGGTGGTTACTTATATCCGTGCAAATTAAGAAATTTTCCTATATAAAATTATTTTTTCATCACTTATAATTGTTGTAACATGAGAGAATTTCGCCAATGTACATGCGGTGATAATCTTTTTTAGGATAATTTGCATTTATCTTGTCGAGCAGGAAATGCTCCGGATCTATGTCCGAAAAATAGAGTTTCCGGCATTCGAACATCAATCTGGCCTGTTCATAGAAAACTGAACCGCCCGGCGATTCAATGGGTTTAAGCCCTGTTGCTTTCATTTTATCAGTCTGCCTGCCCGATACTTTTCCGCATAAATTCAAGGCCTGGCGATGGCTTTCGGTAAAAAAGCTCATCGTAAACAACTCATTCGATTCCATGAATTTATAGGTGTATCGCTGCGGCCTGACGAAGCAAAATACGACCGGTTTGTTCCAGAGTATGCCCATTCCGCCCCAACTGGCGGTCATGGTGTTAAAAGTTTCCAGATTTCCTGCCGAAAGCAGAAACCAGTCATCATCAATCAGTTTGAAAGGATTCTGATTTATATCCTGAGGTTCGATCTTTTGAAAGTCGTTGTATGTCATTTGGCTTTTTTAACTTGTTTTAAATTTAACAGATTCAATGGATTAGAACCTAAACCGGAAATATTTTTCTGGCTGAAACGAAGAACTTCATCATAATAAAGTACCACTACCGGGGCTTCTTCTATCAATAGTTTGTCCATTTGCATGTATTTCACTCCCCTAAGCGAATCGTTGCTTTCGCGTATACATTCCCTGTAAAGATTGTCAAATTCAACAGATGAGAAATGCGTGTAATTGGGTCCTGCCGGACAAAAATTCGGTGTATAAAACAAAGAAAGGTAATTTTCAGCATCCGGATAGTCGGCAATCCAGGATCCACGGAAAAAATTCACTTTCGATTGGGCTATCATTTCCCGCAAAGTACCCGGGGGAGTGACATCAATCAACACATTTATTCCGATTTCGCCAAGCTGGCTCTGAATAAATTTGCAGAGATCGAGATATGAAGCATTGGTAGTCAGCGTTATAGGCGCGAGTCCTTTCCCGCCCGGGAAACCGGCTTTCCCAAGAAGCTGCATCGCTTTCACGGGATTGTAATTGTATCCAACTACCTGATGCTGATCGAACCACGGCACCCCGGCAGGCACAAAACCAGCCGTACCTGCAATTCCAATGCTGTTGCGCAGGTAACGCATCATTTTTACCCTGTCGAATCCATAATTAATCGCTTGCCTCACCAATTTGTATTTTAACGGACTTTCGGCAGCAGCTTTATAATTGGTGTCAATAAGTATTCCAAGATATTCGGTGTTCAGATAAGGCTGCTTGGTCATATTTAGTTGCGAGGAATATTTATTCCGCAACAGCCCTGAGTTGGTGAGTAATTCATCTTTATAACTTGCATCAATCCCCGAAACGAAATCGAGATTTCCTTTAATAAATTCTAAAAATGCCGATTGCTTATCAACAATAAATGTGACAGCCACGGCATCCAGGTAGGGTAGAGGTCCATCTGTACCCGGTTCAAAATAGTGATCATTTTTTAACAGGACTAATTTCACACCTTCCTTCCACATGCCAAAAGTAAACGGCCCTGTTCCTACCGGGTGTTGCCTGAAATCGACCCCATATTTTTCAACCGCTTCATGCGGGACAACAGAACAATACTGCATACTGAGCAATCCAAGAAATGGCGGAAACGGGGCTTGCAGACGGATAGTGAGTGTGCTGTCGTTCTGAGCAAAAAAAGCGTACTTGCCATTTTCTTTTTTTACCTGTGCCAGCACCCAGGCTCCGGGCGAAGCAAGTTTATCGTCAAGCAACCTGTTAAAACTATAAATAAAATCGCCGGCTACCACTTTTCTCCCTTTTCCGCTTTTAAAAACCTTATCAGGGTGAAAGAAAACGTCGCTACGAAGATGGAAAGTGTAGGTTAATCCTTCGGGCGAAATTTCCCAGCTTTTGGCGATGCAAGGTTTCACTTTTAAATAGTCATCGAACTGAACCAAACCATTAAACATCTGGTTTATAACCCATATATTGGCCTGATTGCGGGCAAAAGCCGGATCGAGGGAAGTAATACCTGCCGATTCGTTATACCTGAAAACGGTTCGCCCGTCATTTTCAAAACGTCCTGAGTGGCATGCACTAAGCAGGAGTAGTAGAAACAGGAAAAAACAGTTTGGTAGCGAAAACTTCATCCTTTAAAATTATGAATCTTCAAAAATACGGGTTTGCCTGATACATCTGCCTAAATTGCGTAAATATGTAAGGTAAAAGCTATACTTTTGCTTGTTCCTAAACACATCTACATACAATGAAAAAGCTGTTATCGCTTATTATTATCCTGGCAACTGCATGTTCCCTGAACGCTCAGCAACTCTCGACAAGCAAAGGTGCCGAAATGTGCTCCCAACGTAAATCTCAAAATACCCAGTTGATTGAAAAATCATTCCGTTCGGTAAATGCGCCCAAACATGCGTTTGATGTGCTGAATTATACACTGAATGTTGACCTTGTGAGTTCTCTGACCAGCCCTTTTCCGAATAATTTTACGGCAGATGTGAAAATTCTTTTCAGGATCGACAGCACCCTGAATCACATTGTACTGGATGCAAATAATACCTCTTTAACCATAGATTCTGTTCGATTGCAAGGTGTTTCATACGCTCATTCCGGTAATAAGCT
>CAIXAQ010000183.1 GCA_903917425.1 uncultured Bacteroidales bacterium | reverse complement strand
GTTCACTAATGCTGATGCTTTAACGCATGGTCCTGTTGGGGCAGGATGGCTGGCCGAAATGGGTGTGGATGATGATGTTGTGGATGCCATCAGAATGCATAACGAAATGGCAACAGGCAAACAACGATTTAGCGAATTTCAACATGCACTGGCTGCCGGCGAAACCATTACCGGGCTCGTTATGGCAACGGCTTTGGTGTACCCGGATAAAAAAATAGCTTCCGTTAAAACCAAATCGGTTGTGAAACGCATGAAAGAAAAAGCATTCGCAGCCTCGGTAAAACGCGAAAACATCCTCGAATGCGAATTGATTGGAATCAATATTGATGAGTTTGCAACGATAGCTATAATGGCGATGACAGAGATTGCTGATGAGATCGGGTTGTAGGAATGAGTTATGGGATATGAGTTATAAGTTATTAGAGGCAATACAATAAGGCTCTTAATGTCAATTAAATAATAAGATTAGCTTGTAAAGTACAATCGAATGAAAAATAAAACACGAACTCTACAGCCTTAACCCCTAATCCCCAAACCCCAAACCCTTTTTTTATACCTTTGTACAATCATGATAAAGAAATTTACAGATAAAATCCCATCCATTTTAAAGAATAAGTACCTGCTTACAGGTGTAGCTTTTCTTGTTTTGATGCTCTTTTTTGATGGTAACGACCTGATTTCGCAGTACCGTATGCGGAAGGAACTCAGCGGGCTTAAAAAAGAGCTTCAGTTTTACCGCGATGAGGCCAAAAAAGACAGTATTGAGTTAAGTGAATTAATGGGCGACTCATTGGAACTGGAGAAACTGGGACGCGAAAAATACCTGATGAAGCGTGATAGCGAAGATATTTACATCATTGTTCGAAGGCCGGCTGTGAAAAAATAGAAATTACCGGCTAAAATTTCTTACATTTTAAAAACAATCAAATGAAATTCCTTTCTTTAATAATATTCATCCCCGCATTGATGCTTTCTGTCTTGAATGCTGCAGCACAGAATGTTACAATATCAATTCCTGTTGATCCGGATACAAAACTGATCACTTACAAGGAGGTGGTTACCGTTGCCGGCACTCCGGCAGAACTGTTTAACCGTGCCATCGAGTGGGTTAACAAGCAGTATAAAAACCCAATGGATGCAACAAAAATCCGCAACCAGGCCACCGGTTTGATCGAAATTATCCATCGGATTGAACTGACCAAAGACGTTGACGGAACAAAACTTCTGGCCGGAATAGTTGATTATTCGATGAAACTTGAATTGAAAGACGGTCGTTACCGTTACACTATCACTAATTTTAATCTAAAGGATGTTTCGCGCAAGCCGATAGAATTTTGGATGGATACAAAGGATAAAACTTACATTCCTCTATATGCCGATTACTTGAAACAAGTTGATGATTTTACCCGCAAATTAATTGAAAGCCTGAATACCGGCATGCAACCACCTGCACCAAAAAAAGTGGATGAGTGGTAAACCGAAACAGTCCGTTTTATTGTTTTTTCTCGAAAGTTCTCCTCGACCCCGAATAGCTGACTTTTTTTACATCACCCAGGTAATCAAGCAGTGTTTGGGCACTTGTGTTGTAATTGGTAGTACCCGGGTCGGCATGGTTAAATTTATAGCTGGCTGATATATAATTATTTACACCAACGGTATAGGTTTTATTCACATCCAGCAGGTTTCCCGATCTGTCTTTCATCTCAACATCTGCACACAAGCCTTCGGCATTCACCGTCACGGAATATGTCATGCCCGACGGCACCAGGTCAATTTCTTTTTCGCGGTTGTATGCATTGCAAATCAACGATTTAATCTCTTCATAAGTCATCGTAAAAGTCACAACCTGGTTGCCAAAAGGATCGAGGCGGAAAATATCCTTAAGTTTAATATCGCCTTGCGGTAAATTTGAAATACGGATTCCTCCTCCATTCTGAAAAGCAAAGTCTGTTTTCATACGAGCCGTAATGGCATCGGTCATCATACAACCCAATTCCTCCTGTGTGTTAAAGGCCGTTTCGGCAAATCCAACCACACGGTCCATCTCCTCGTTGCTATTGTATTTATCGATCAGGGCTTGCACTGCAGGATCAGTTTTTCTAATACTTGCCAACGGGATCAATTCATATTTGCGATCGGAAACTTTTCCTTTTGTGACTTGTAATGTAGTCATTCCCACATATTTCAAACCGGAGCCTGCCTGAACAATCATTACATTGTTGACCATCATTGGTTTGGCCATAGTGGTGTGTGAGTGCCCGCCAATAATCAGATCGAACTGAGGATAAGCATTGGCAAGTTTTTCATCACCTTCGACTCCCAGGTGCGACAGGCTGATCAGAATTCCGTATTTTTCTTTCAACCACAAAAAATCCTTTGCTTTTTCGATGCCATTTGTAAATTTCAACCCTTCAAGTCGTGACGGATGCGAATCGGGCAATCCATTTTCACCTAATTGGATAATGCCTAATACAGGGATCTTAATCTTTCCGGCTTTCAGAATCACAAAAGGTTCGGGCTGTTTCTCGACTGCCCCGCTCGCATCTATATTGCAACTTATGAAAGGAAAGTTTGCCTGTTGCCTGCGTTTATTCTGCAGTTCCTGTCCCATATCGAACTCGTGATTCCCGATAGCCGTAACGTCAAAATGTAGCATATTCATAATTTCGATCATCGGGAAACCTTTGTCAGGATACATATCCACGATAGGGTTCCCCGTAAAATTGTCGCCGGCGGCAAGCAGGAATACATATTTGTGCGTTTTGCGCAGGCTATCAGCCAGGTAAGCTAATTTCCCGAAATTGTCGATTTTAGAGTGCATATCATTGGTATGCAGGATTACTATTTCGGTAGATTTCGCATGTTTTTGAGCTAATAAAGTATTGTCAGCTAAAAACAGTGCAATAACTGATAAAAACAGGATGATGGATTTGATTTTCATAGTAACAAATTTATTAAAACGTGTTGTATTGACTCTTTACAGATTTGATGCAGCAAAGATAGGATTCTACGGCCTTGGTATATTATATATCTGGATCTACTGCTAATTAATGGGTGAATTGAAAATGCCGGAAGTCAGAAGACGGAAGTCAGAAGTTCACTTAAAACTTCTTTTATCCTATGAAAGTGGAGCTTTCTGGCCAATTACTTTTATTCAAATCGCTTCTTATTAGTAGATATAAATTTCAAATTAGCACTTTCTTCCGTCTTCTGACTTCGGATTTTGGCCTTTTAAAACCAATTCCACTAAATTCGTGGCAGAACCATATATCTTATCTGGATCTTATGCGGAATCTGCCCTTTTTAACCAGAACAGCTGTCCATCGTACACCGGCCCATCCGGTTCGGTAAGGTTGCCAAAGCGATCGTAAACGCAAAGTTTGCCTTGCTTCAGCATTTTGTGGCTGCGTTCCGAGTATGCTAAAACCAAATCGCTGACTGTAGCTCCCCTGAATATTTGTATTTCATTTTTATTCAGAATCACTTTCATATTTTGGCTGGAATTATCAGGCGCGATGTGCTTTCGGGTTTGAGTTCCAGTGTGGAGATATCAACGTGTTCAATCAGCACTATACCGGGACTTTTACCTTTAACAAAGCTTCCCAGTTTATGTTCAAGGCCTAAAAACCGGGCTCCGTTCAAGGTTCCCCATTGTATTAATTCCATCAGCGGAATTTCAGGAAAATAGTGTTGAATGGTTTTTATTTCTTCCAGTATACTTAGTTGGTCGTTTGAGGCCAGGCTGTCGGTGCCTAACGTAATTTCACATCCGTTTGAGCGAAAAAGATTTACATCGGGCAGTTTCTTTTCGATGTACAGGTTGGCATTGACGCAAAAACACCAGTAAGCCCGATCGAAATAGTGCTGCACAAAGTCAATATCCTGTTGTTCCGAAACTGTATTGTGAACCAAAAGGAGTTTCTGGTTTCGGTTAAAGTATTCCGAAATGCTTTCGATAGGGCGTTTGCCTGTGCCCCGAAACGCCGGAATATCAGGATTAAACATCTTTCTTCTGTCGGCAATCGGACCACTTCCATCCTGAAAAAATGAATTTTCGTCCGGGTTTTCCTGGTGGTGAATACTTACTAAATTTTCGTTTTCCTGGCTTGCAATCGACCTGAAAAGTTCTTCCGGAAGCGAATACGTGGCATGAGGGACAATTGAAACCCCTCCCGGAAGCGTCGATTTCTCAAATTGCTTTTTTAGTTGTACTGCTTTTTCAAAAATAATCCGGGCAAACGCCGGATTCGATCCAAAAACTTCCACGAAAGTATGAAAATAATGTCTGCTCCGGCTCTTAAAATCAGCTGTAGAGTTGCCATTTGCGATATCGGCAGTGGCCACAATCCCGGAATGTTGCATATCGTGAGTGGCTTTCTCAATCGCCTGCTGAATAGAAGTGTCTGGAGTTTTTTTTCTCAATCCCTCCAATTCCCTCACAAAACCGTCAAGCCCTTCGCCTTTGGTTATCAATCCTTTGGCCCACGAAAGTTCAAGGTGGCAGTGTGTATTTACAAAACCGGGGCAAAGAATGCCATCATATTTTTGAATTTTCGCACTTGGAATGCCTGGGTTACTTTCAGAGTATATACCATCAACTGTCCCGTCATCGTTAACAGCAAGCACACTGCTGTAACAGGGTTCACCTGTAACAGGAATAATACAGTTTGCCGAAAGGTATTGCATTAAATATATATTCGGGGGTGAATCGACAAAGCTATTGCTTTTTGCCGAAACAGTAAGCTATCCATGCTAAATGGTCAGTGTATGATCATTCAAATTGATGTTTTCTTGACATAATAATCAGCAAGGAATTAAAAACATTAAACACAGAACACTAAAGGTAAAAGTATGGCAGCCCCTCTTACTGTTTCAGTCTAAATTTAATGTTGAGTGTTTTGTATTGCTTTAAGGTTCTGGCTAATACAGGTTAGGTTTTGAGACAACTATAACTTAAAATCAACGATCAAATAGTCATAAAAAGTTTGATTACATGAGTATTCGTCTTACTATTCTCAACAAATATCGACATACAGAACCTCAGCAAGATGAAACTGATTCGATTGATTTCCCTGAAGCAAAGTATTCAATTTAAGGCAGTTGTATCTCCCTGCCTATATTGACATTGCTCAAGTTTATCACAAATATCTCCACTATGTGCGATCGTCAGGATAAAACTCAATGTCTTCGCATTTTAAAAGCGAATTGTATGTTTCCTGATAAGGGGTGCCAACAAGATCATCAGCCTCCCAATCAGTTTCCCACCGATAATGATCCAATAAATACCTGAACTGGTAATTCCTGCCTGTCGGCAAATCTACAGTGCATTTAAACTTTCTGGACCTGTCCTTTTTCATCAGATGTTTATCGGGATTCCACGAATTAAAATCGCCGACAACGGCAACAATTTTCGAGTGGTTTGCAACTGTTTCCGGTAATGTGAACACTACCCGGCAGATGCCCTTTGCAGGCAGAAATTTCTTTTCTGTACTCATGACAACCTCCCTGTTTATTAAATATTAATAATGGTTTCTAAAGTATAACAGAGCAGCCATAGTCTTACAAAAAGCTACAGTTTCTTTTCGAATATATGTATTTCAGTAGGTATCTCTCATAACAGCCATATTGTATATCTCGCTGTAAGGTGCAGTATTAAAAGTATTTCCCCTGCTGTTACTGTTACTAACCGACGATTTTACAGTGAATTCATTTCTCTTTATAGGTGCGATTGTATCCTCGAACCACACTGCACCCGTTTCATTTTCGGGAATTTTTTTCTGAAGCTTTTCACTCATTGCGCGTAACTCGGCATTTTCAATCGATCGAAGACCACTAACCCTGAGTAATTGCTTAGCCTCGAAGATCTTCCTTTCAGTTTCTAGGTTTTTTTGAGTTTTCATTTTACCGGTTTTATAGGATTCAGTGACAAGTATAATCCATCCATCGGATGGAAAGCGAAACCCGAAATAAAGAAGAAAAATGGGATCAGGAATGGTTCTCTTCAGACTTTTTTTTCAAAAAGCGCCTCTTCTCTCTGCATCAGAATCAGCTTTAACTTACTCTGGTTTAAAAGGTTGCTGACCCCAATAATAAAGACTCTCATTATAAAACGGTCATATTGTCCGCTTTTTTATCCCTTTAAGCGCATACGAGAAACCTTCAAGTGGACGATCTGTTAAAGCCAAGCATTTAGAGAAAAAAAGAAACTTCTGCTATCACCTTTTCACGTTACGGTTAGGAACAATCACCTTTGATTTTTAAACTGTCTCGCTAAAAATCGCCCTGACCAAAAGCGAAAAACGAGATCAACACAGTAATTGTCCTTTAGCCTATTGCTATGCTAAGTTACGACAAATTTTTACCAAATACAAGTATATGTCAATTTATAAATATATCTTTTCATTTATTCGTCCCTTCATTCTTACAACGTACTGTTTATTAATTACATATGCGTACATTGTGTAAACTTATAGCGGGAAAGCAGGTCTCACTGGAATGATTTTTAAATGAATATCAAGTCGTCAGATAAAACCTGGATTTACTTCAAAATAATAGCTAAACATATAGTCAGAAGACAGAAGACAGAATTCAGAAGACAGAATTCAGAAGACAGAAGTCAGAAGACAGAAGTCGGAAGACAGAAGTCGGAAGACAGAAGTCGGAAGATTCGCTGATAAATTCTTTATCCTGTGAAAGAGGAGTTTCACGGGCCAATTTCTTTTCTTCATATCACTACTCTGTAACAAGATCAAATCTCAATTTAACATTTTCTTCCGTCTTCGGACTCCCGTATTCGGACCTTTTAAAAACCTATTTAATTCGTGGCAGAACCTATATATCAGGCATTTGAGGACAAAGCAGCAAAATGGGTTAAGTGAAAAACAATAATATTTTTCCGCTTTATTCTTTTTGTGGCACTTTCAACCTGTCGCCGGTACCTTGTATCATAATCCGCTCCCAATCTTTGCCGTAACCGGGCTGGGACGGAGCTTTTGGAATGTTTTTCCCGTTTCCGTTATCGAGAAGTTTATACCCGTCGGAATTTTTCACATTGCCATCCATGTATTTCATAAACAGGTACTGATAAAAAGTTTTCCAGTCGCTTACCAGTTTGTTTCCTGTAAAAACAGAATAGCCTGTTATATACTCGCGTGCTGACATTTGATTCTGTTTATAGAGTTCACTGGCCTGTTTATCAACAATTTCAGTCTCCAGTGCAAATTGATTTTCAATCTGTTGCTGGTATTTCTCAATTTCAGGATGTATCAGGTTGTAGCGCGAATAGCACCAGTTGTTCACTTGGCTGAAGGTCCAATAGGCAGAAGTTTCGGACCAGGTTATCATTGATCCATTGCCGATGGCGTAACTTTTCGGTACTTCATTTATACCGCAATACATGGGTGCGTAAACGCATCCATCAGCATCGTCCGCACCAAACCAGAAGATACCACCAAGCGGGGCTGGAAGCCAACTGCGCGACTGGGCTACAAAACTGTAGCCGGTTTGCTGGGTAGCTACCGCTCTTTCGTTTAAATACATTACACTGTCAACGACATATTCCATAGGGCGCCAGCGATACGGCGATTTAAAAGGCCCTGCACCGGGATCGTTGCGCATATCGAGGGGTGTATCTTCGTAATGGTCGCGCATGCCGGCCATCACCTGCTGACGAGTAACCGGCGAATCAGGTTTTACCCACAACGGCAGCCTGTTCGAAACAAAGTCATTCGGATTTTGGTTTCCATCCATGAACTGTTTATTCCGTGAAAATTGTCCCTGTGCATACCTGGTATAATCCGGGTTGTCGCGGATTTCCTTATTTATTTTTCTGAAAAACGACCAAACCCTGGCATCGCAGAAACGTGCACCACCGAAATTTAAAGGATTGTACACGTCAGAGAAGCTAAAAGAGTCATCATTTCCATTGTAAAAGCCGAATTTCCTGGCAAAACTGATTACATCCGGCGAATGATAGGTTGTTTGCTGAGTGTCGTTCCAATTATTTGTCTTTTGAAACGAGAAGGTCGTGATCCGCGCCTGGTTGGCATGGCCGCTCACATAACCCTCAGGAATCATGCGTGCCACCCAAACGGCTCCCTTCTCATATTTCCCTTTTCCGATAAGTTCCATGATCCAGGCTTCGTTGGCATCGGAAATAGAAAAGGATTCGCCACCCGAAGCATACCCATATTGCTCAATAAGTTCCGTCATTACTTTTATCATCTCCCTCGCTGATTTGGAACGTTGAAGACCAATTTTCATAAGCGAGCCATAATCAAGAATAGCATCGGGCTGACGACTCAGCGAATCGAGGCCACCAAAAGTGGTTTCACCTATAGCTACCTGGTATTCGTTCATAAATTGTACCACCGAATAGGTATGCGATGCTTCGGGAATTTTACCTAAAAGTTTTCCGTTTTCGTAATGATACACTTCGCACATATCCCCGGGTTTGTGATCGGCAGCCGGGTAAAAGGCAATGGCGCCGTAACGTGTATGCGAATCGGCATTGTAGGTGATCATTACCGAATGGTCGCTGCTGGCACCTTTGGTTATAATAAAATTGGTGCAGGCTAATACAGCCGTGAATTTGAAAAGGCTGGCAATGAAAATCGCAATCAGGAGAATACGGGAAACCATACGTAAATTTTTGCGGTAAAAGTAGAAGAAAAAGTTGAAATCAGAGGAGGATATATAAATTTGATGCTTTCTGGCTGGACTTTACGACGGCACGACAGCACGACGGCACGACGGCACGACGGCACGAGGGCACGAGGGCACGAGGGCGTGGACGTAAATAACTATTTTCTATTTTCCCATTTTCCATTTTCCTATTTTCCTATTTTCCAAATCCAAAGCAAATCACTCGCGACAATCGTTGTGCAAAACGCCAAAACCAATACCTTTACCGCATTAAAAGCATAAAGCAAATGAGAATAGAATACGATATTAAATTAGGATTTAAGGACGTGATGTTCAGGCCAAAACGCTCAACCCTGAGCAGTCGGTCGCAGGTAAAACTCGAACGCACTTTCAGGTTGAAACATACTAATACCGAATGGACCGGAATACCGGTAATGGCAGCCAATATGGATACTGTAGGCACATTCGAGATGGCTATGGCATTGTATGATAAGAAGTTGTTTACAGCAATTCACAAACATTACAGTGCAGATGAGTGGAATCATTTTATGGCTCATGCACCTAAAGGTATAGAAAATCATATTGCGTTAAGCACAGGCACCGGAGTTCATGATTTTGATAAAATCTCACATATTTTTACCGCTAATCCTCAACTTCGGTTCATTTGCGTTGATGTCGCCAACGGGTATTCCGAACATTTTGTTGCTTTCGTAAAACAGACAAGGAAGAAATTTCATGATAAAGTAATCATAGCCGGAAACGTTGTTACGGGCGAAATGGTGGAAGAACTTTTGCTGGCCGGAGCCGACATAATAAAAGTAGGAATTGGCCCAGGATCGGTTTGTACCACCCGGATAAAGACCGGCGTTGGCTACCCTCAACTTTCGGCTATAATTGAGTGTGCCGATGCTGCGCACGGATTGGGCGGCCAGATAATCAGCGATGGCGGATGCAGCACCCCCGGTGATGTGGCGAAGGCTTTTGGTGCCGGTGCCGATTTTGTAATGTTGGGCGGTATGTTGGCAGGGCATGACGAAAGCGGTGGTGAACTTTTTGAAAAAGACGGTAAAAAAGTAAAACAATTTTATGGAATGAGTTCAACAACAGCCATGGATAAACATGCCGGTGGTGTTGCTGATTACCGCGCCAGCGAGGGAAAAACAGTAGAAGTTCCTTACCGTGGACAGGTTGAGGATACCCTGCTTGATATATTGGGCGGCATACGCAGCACCTGCACGTATGTTGGCGCATCCCAACTAAAAGAACTTACCAAAAGGACGACTTTTATCAGGGTAGCCGAGCAGGAAAATCAAATTTATACAACTGATAACCAGTAATTCATGGTTTTTTGACAAAATAAATGAAACTTTATACTATTGAAAAGGAACTGGGATGCATGGTTTAAACCTGGTTGATTTGCAGGCATTCGCGGAAAGTATACACCCAAATGCGATTTTGCCCACGTTGTTTTAACCTACTGAACAGGAAAAATATTTTCCCCAAAATTGACCTTTTATATTATCTTTATCAAAAAAAACAACTATCACCTCAACCGAAATTTACAAATCAAAGCCTTATGAAACGAATATTTTTAATTGCTACCCTGTCGACTGCTTCACTTTTTTATTCCTGCACAAGCAGCTTGAATACCTATGCAGAGTATGATAAAAATGCAGATCTGAATAAATACAAAACCTACTCATG
>CAIXAQ010000182.1 GCA_903917425.1 uncultured Bacteroidales bacterium | reverse complement strand
TAAAATCAGGGGGACAATAAATTTTAACAACCTGAACCTGAAAATAAAATCGCAGACCAACTGGTTTGAATTGCAGGGTGAATTAAAAGTGGATGAAGATACCGTTATCACCCTGCAACAGTTACTCGAACTCACGGCAAAAGGGCATAACCGCTTTATTGAACTCAAAAAGGGGGAGTTCCTGGCGTTGAGTGATCGCCTGAAAAAGCAATTGGAAGAGTTGCGGACTTTTTCGACTTCGGGAAAAAGTGGGATACAGATCAATAAATTTGCATCGGTGGCCTTGGGCGATTTCTTTGATGAGGTTGAGAATCTGAAATCGGATAAAGCCTGGAAGGAATTTCAGCAACGCCTGGATATGGTTCAAACCACCGACATGCAGATTCCTTCTAATCTGCAAGCCGATCTTCGTCCCTACCAGGAAGATGGATTCCGCTGGCTATCGCGCCTGGCCGAATGGGAAGGTGGTGCCTGCCTTGCCGACGATATGGGATTGGGTAAAACTATACAGGCGCTGGCTATCCTTTTACACAGGGCACAGGCAGGAGCAGCCCTCGTAATCTGCCCGGTTTCGGTCGTGCACAACTGGATAAGCGAAACAGCCAAATTTGCGCCCACGCTGAAAGTAAAAACGCTGACAACTATTAACCGCGAACTTACCTTGAAGTACCTGGAAGCAGGCGATTTGCTGATAACTTCCTACGGTCTGCTGCAATCGGAAGAAAAAGCCTTCGCCGAAACTCCTTTTGCCACCATTATTCTCGACGAAGCACAAACCATTAAAAATTATACCACCAAAACCTCGAAAGCGGCCATGCTGTTGCAAGCCCCTTTCCGTATGGTACTTACCGGAACGCCGATTCAGAATCATTTAGGCGAAATCTGGAATTTGTTCAATTTTATCAATCCGGGCTTGTTGGGATCGCTTTCGCATTTTACCGATACATTTATTAAATCTGACGATGACCATGCCCGAAGGCATTTAAAAAAACTGATTGCACCTTTCATACTGCGTCGTACAAAATCGGCTGTATTGGATGAATTGCCGGCTAAAACGGAAATTGTGAGGAAAGTGCAGCTCAGCAGCGAAGAAATGGCGTTTTACGAAGCGTTGCGACGCCAGGCAATTGCTAACCTGGAAAGCGACGACAGTGCACATGGGGCAAAACATCTGAAAGCATTGGCCGAAATTACCCGACTTCGTCAGGCATGTTGCAACCCCTCTTTGGTAAATCCTGAAATCAATATTGCCTCAACCAAACTCTCCACTTTCCTCGAAATTGTAGCCGAACTGATGGAGAATAAGCATAAAGCACTCGTTTTCAGTCAATTTGTAACCCATCTTACCATAGTTCGCGCGGCTCTTGATAAGCTGGGAATCAAGTATCAGTATTTAGATGGTTCGTGCTCCATGTCCGACAGGGAAAAAAGTGTGAAAAATTTTCAGAGTGGTGAAGGCGATTTATTTCTTATCAGCCTGAAAGCCGGTGGATTAGGACTTAACCTGACTGCTGCCGATTTTGTTATTCACCTCGATCCCTGGTGGAATCCTGCTGTCGAAGACCAGGCCTCAGATCGGGCACACCGCATCGGGCAAATCCGGCCGGTTACCATTTATCGTTTGGTTGCCGAAAATACTATCGAAGAAAAAATCATCCATTTGCATAACACCAAGCGCAACCTTGCCGATACTTTGCTCGAAGGCAGCGATCAATCCGCAAAATTATCGATGGCCGAGCTGGTATCGCTGATTAAAGAAAGGAATTGATTTTTTTGATTGCTAAAATCAAAATACAGATCAGCAATAAGAACTCCTATGAAACAAAATATTGCCCATATCGCGTTGCTTGTTCGCGATTACGACGAAGCCATAGCATTTTACACGCAAAAACTGCATTTTACACTTATTGAAAATACTGTTCTGAGCGATACTAAGAGGTGGGTGCTTGTGTCGCCTTCCGGTTCGCCTGGCTGCTGCCTTTTACTCGCCAAAGCTGACAACGAGGAACAACAAAGCCGGGTCGGTAACCAAACAGGGGGAAGGGTTTTTCTTTTCCTGAACACCGATAATTTTGAAAGGGATTATCATAATTTACTGGAAAAGGAGGTGACAATTATCAGGAAACCACTTAAAGAATCGTACGGAACAGTCGCTGTTTTTGCTGATTTGTATGGTAACCTGTGGGATTTGATAGAACAGGCTTAAAAAAACGAAAATTCTTATTGTTTTATGAACTTCCTGAAAATAAGTTCATTTCGTGTTTCTATATAAAGCAGATAAATTCCTTTCTTTAAGGTTAAAATATTCAATTCGGCAAGTCGACCACCGTCGTTTATATGTTTTTCAATCAAGCATTTACCATCCAGACTATTTACTCTGATGATGAAGTTGTTTGTTGAGGTATTACAATTAACAAACAATTTATCGCTTGCCGGATTTGGGTAAACTACAAAATTCCCGGTTTCAATTTGTGCAGCAAGAGTGACTATTTCATGCCGGCTGCAATCGGTAAATTCTCCGGCCAAAAATCGTTCTTTTGCAGGGATAGTTCCCGAATTAAGGGTATTAGGAATTCCAATATCAGGCCAACTCTGGTTTGCATTCCAGAAGGCGGGTGCAAACTCAAGATAATACGAACTATCAGGCAGATTTGTAGTGCCTTCGGGGATGATTACCCCATTTTTATTGTTTCCGTATTGTATATGCCCGGTTCCGGTGATGGTATATGCACCATGCGTAAACGGCCAGGTTGAGCCGGTTCCGGTAATCTCATTTCCGACAAAATTCTGATTGTTAGTAAGTGCCGATGTCATAATAATACCATATAATTCAACCCGGTTGCGGAAAAAGGTATTATACGGACCTGATGGGCCCCAGGTTTGGTCGATATAAATGGTTTGCAAAATATTTCCTTCGAACAGATTAGCAAAAGAGTAATGGCCGTGGAGCGAAATATCGCCGCAATAATCCTGTGGGTATTCCATCGAGCCATTGCGGTATGGATTTAGTGAATAATTGTAAGCAAATACATTCCCGTTAGCTCCCTGTTTGGTCATCATAGCATGGCGCAGATGGTTGAAAATATTGTTTTGTACAAGGCAAAGGCCGGCATGTGAAATGAGGGTAACACCATAGCCCTTGGTTCCAGAACCATCGTACATATAAGCATCGTGAAAATAGCATCCACTTACACTGATGTTCGAACTCAATCCAATCATGCAATGGCTTCCCTGGCTTTTGTTGCTCTCAACACCCCGGATTTCGCAGTTTACAGCGTAATTGAATTCAAAATTATACCCGGTGCCTGTAAGCGAGTTATCGGTTCGTTCCACACTCAAACATGAAATGCCTGAAGCACAGCAAGTTTGTATTTTTTGTATCTGCAGGTTTAATGTCGTGTCGAAATCAATACGGAGTTCGTCGTACAAAATAAGTGTATCACCAACAATTGATTCAATATGAACCATTTGCCCAACAGAATACGCAGCCCAATCAGCCGGGTTTACATCCCACGAACCGTTATCTTCGCGTATTTCGCAATAACTATCTGCAGAAAATAGTCCCGGATTGGATACCGTAATTTTATGTGATCCTTTTCGAAAACCGGTAAGAATATCGGTAAACATGTTCGTACCTGATCCCGAAAAACTAAAACCGGTGCCGCTGTGTGCAATTTTAATAAACGAGGAATCTGAACCGGCACCTTTCAGCCATATTGAGTCCGGCATAGAAACTGAGGACGAAAGCAGGAACGATCCCGGCGGGAAAATGACTACACCCGGATGTCCTCCAAACGACTCCATGGCAGTCCGCAGTGCATCGGAATTGTCCGTCAGCCCATCTCCCACGCCACCAAAGGAAATGATGCTTTTTTCGGGTGCTAAATCCGGGAAAATAAACTCTGTGCCGGCTTGCGACCAGTCAACACGGTTTTCGGGAGGAATAACCTGTGAAAAGGCAGGAAAAAAAAAGAGGGAAAGGAAAAGAAGAAAAACAGTTGATTTGTTTACCGTTGGCATTTGAAAGTTTTTTTGCAGGTGCTTATGAGCATGAAAACCTATATTCTCACTTCGTACAAATACCTGATTTTTTTGAGGGAACGGATACTAAATCAACAACAATTGCATTGGTTTGTGCAAAGCGACTCTCAGTATTTTTTTCCGAGAGGCACTGTGAATCCTAACCAGGGAACCGCAACAAAGGTATCCATATCCGCGCCAGCCGGTATAACCAGGCCATAGTCGAATCCGATCTTTCTTGTAACAGTACGTCCACCGAACATGAGAAGAAAAACGCTTCCATCGGCGGTACTAAAGTAATAATTTTCAGTAAGTAAGTACCCTCTCGGCCCAACTCTCAGCATTCCACTGAGGGTAACAATTGGGCTGGAGGTTCCCTGGCCTCCGGCAAATCCATAGCCTAACCCTAATGTAAGGTTATTGTTGCGGTTTCCTACCGTACCAAGGCCATATAAAATGCCAAATCCGGAAGAGCTTTCTCCTATCACAGTGCCAACAATAGCGCCTGCACCGAGGTTTAATTTATCTTTCACGACGGGTATCGAAAACTTTGGCGTTATCCAAACCGGAGTGGAAGTTCCTGCAAATAAAAATAATGGAACAATGCCGGCTCCTATCGAAAAATAATCGGTAACTCCTACGCTGGCCTGGTTCCAGAATACCCAGATGTTCTGGTAATAACCCTCTCCTTTTTTTAATCCGTAGCCATTTGGAGACCAGAAATAACGGCTCGACTGTGAGTTTTCGCCCCAGAGCTTACCC
>CAIXAQ010000181.1 GCA_903917425.1 uncultured Bacteroidales bacterium | reverse complement strand
ATAGCTGTCGAATTGGCTAAAGCAGGCAGATTTGTCGATTATGTAAAAATCGGCCCTTCGGGATTGCTTGCCTTGTCGTTCATTTTTATCATTGTTTCCGGAGCCGGGCTGTTATTGCTTCCCGAGATGACAGTATCGGGTATTAGTCCTTTGGATGCACTATTCACCTCATGCAGTGCATGTTGCGTTACCGGGCTCGTGGTTGTTGATACAGCAGTCTGCTTCACAATTAAAGGCAAGACTATCATTATGCTTTTAATACAGGTCGGTGGATTGAATATTATTTCCTTCGCTACTTTATTTGCCACTTTTAACCGAAGTTCATCAGGTATTAAAATGCAATCACTGATTAAAGACATGGTTTCAACTGACAAGTTGAGTAATACCAGGAGTTTGCTGAGAAAAATATTTCTTTACAGTTTTTTTATCGAAACAGTAGGTGCATTATTACTCTTCGTTACATGGCCCAACGAAATGATTTTCAAAGGGGTAGGGGAGAAGATCTATTTTTCTGTTTTTCATTCCGTATCGGCATTTAACAATGCTGGTTTCGGTTTATTTACCGATAACCTGTATGATTTAACTGTACGACATGCCTACAATCTTCAACTTGTGATCTCTGCTCTTATTTTCCTTGGGGGCATCGGTTTTATCGTTTTGGAAGATGTTTTTGGTCTCCGGAACATTAAAGAGCGTCGTAGAATAAAATGGAAAAGGCTTCAGACACATTCCAGAATAGCATTATATACCTCATTTATTCTTATCGTCGCCGGGGCAGTGGTTTTTTATCTTGTCGAATTCAATCATTCGATCTCGGGTTACGGCATTTACGGAAGCGTGGTATCTTCTATATTTCAATCGGTTTCGTGTCGTACAGCCGGGTTCAATACGGTTGATTTTACGCATCTTGGTCAGCCTGTATTAATTTTTATGATGTTCCTGATGTTTATTGGCGCTTCGCCTGGTTCAACCGGGGGAGGTATCAAAACAACTACCTTTTCCGTGATTCTGCGTTCAGCAATAAGTACCATCAGGGGGCGGAAAAATGTCGAAATAGTGAAACATACCATTTCTAACGATACCATAAGCAAAGCATATTCAATTGCTTTATTTTCGATTTCGCTGATATTTATCTCAACTTTTGTTCTTTCGATAACCGAACCCGATAAAAATTTCCTGAATCTGTTATTTGAGGAAATATCTGCTTTCGGAACCGTTGGGTTATCAACGGGAATTACCTCATCATTAAGTTCCGCCGGAAAATCCATAATAATTCTTACCATGTATATTGGCAGAATCGGAACCCTTACGCTGGCGTTGGCAATTACGAAGCGGATTATTTACACAAAATACCGCTATTCAGAAATCAATGTGCTGGTTGGATAGAAGGGTCATTTGATTTTGACTTCCTGCTTTGATTGGGGGCAACACATTTTGGATGTATCTGTCATGGCGTGGCCGGGACAACATTTCATTGTGCTATCAAGTTTTATACAATTCTCCTCTTTTTCGCAGAGGCCATTTTCCATGCCGGCAGCGCAGCAATTACCTTCATTCATGCCATGGTGGCCATCTTTCATTATAATCTCCTGCCTGCATTCCGGTTTTCCTGACATGCAACCATGTGAAAACTTGCAGATACCGCCTGCAATAAATCCAATAAAAACGAGAAACCCCACAGCAAGAAAAAACCAGGAGATGTAAGTGAAGAATTTACCAAGTTCTTCTTTTTTTGTTTTT
>CAIXAQ010000180.1 GCA_903917425.1 uncultured Bacteroidales bacterium | reverse complement strand
TTTCGAAGAACGCAAAATCGACATCCTCGTCGGCACCCAGATGGTAACGAAGGGCCTTGATTTTGATAATGTTAGCCTGGTTGGGATACTAAATGCCGACAGCTTGCTTTCTTACCCTGATTTCAGAGCCTTTGAGCGTGGTTTCCAGTTGATGGCCCAGGTAGCAGGGCGGGCAGGCCGGAAAAACAAACAGGGCAAAGTATTGATACAGGCATTTAATCCCTCACATCCAATACTCAGTATGGTGTTGCAACACGATTATGAAGCTTTATACCAGAGTCAGATTATTGAGAGAGAAAGATTCAACTATCCGCCATTCTGCCGCATCGTCCAACTTTCGCTCCGGCACGTAAATGCCGATCTGATCAATAAAGCTGCCGATACTCTGGCAAAAAACCTGCGTGGGTTGTTCGGAAAAAGAGTGCTGGGCCCCGAGTATCCTAATGTGTCGAGGATCAGGAACCAGTATCTGAAAAATATTCTGTTAAAATTTGAAAAAGGAATTCCCTTGCCGAAAGCAAAGGACGAAATCCGCAAGGCCATAGTTAAGTTAAATGCCCATCCCGATTTTAAAGCGGTGCGTGTGGTGATTGATGTAGATCCGATGTAAGCGAAGTTAATCAGACTGAAAACCGGATAACTTCCGATTTCATTAATAAAATCACAAGTCCTAAAAAAATGCAATAAACTGCTTATTATTCCACACGGTTCTTCTACTTCCCATTTCTCTTATAATCGTCGATCACAATACTCTGGGTGCAAAAATCATGCTCGTCGCTTTGCGAATTGGAACACACAATGATGATGCGGTCACTTTTATTGGTAGCAACCAGGTTGCGGTACCACTCAATGGCTTTACGGTCGAGATTGGCAGCAGGTTCATCTAATAAAACCACTTCCGATTCGGTGAGCAGGGCAATGGCCAGCCGTACCCTTTGTTTCATACCCGACGAGAAATACTTTATTGGTTTGTTTCGGTTGCGTTTAAGCCCGGTAGCTTCCATAACAGCATCTACGTCCATGTGATGGCGGAATGTACGGAACCGGCTGTGAAAAGTAAGCATTTCTTCGAGTGTAAACTCTTCTATAAGTTCCAGGTAAGGACCGCTGAAGGTAACATGCTGGAAAAAATCGTCAATCGGAATATCTTTGTTATCGTGGTTATATGTTATCGTTCCGCCCGAAGGATGTAGGTGACCCGAGATGATCTGTAGCAGTGTGGATTTGCCCGATCCGTTGGAACCCAATATCGCGTAAGCGTTCCCCTGTTCAAATTCGAAGTCCACATCCCGGAAAATCCATTCGTAGTTGTACTTTCTGCTTATTTTACTCAGGGTGATATGCATGGAAATTCCGGTTCAGTAAGTAGGTGATGAGGTTAAAACGTACTTGGGAGCATTTATAACTCCCGTTTCCGTTGAATTATATTGAAAATAAGATGAAACGAGCCATGACGATAAATTGTCTCACAGAGCAATGATTATTTTTCATGGCGACTTCCATGTGACCCGTAAAAAATCAAAAAATAAACACATGAAAAGAGATGAATTTATGCCAAAGTCAGCAAGCCTTGAAAAATCGTAATTACTCGTTTGAAAAAGTAATTGAACGACTATTCTCTCGATTTCGAGTAGCCTTTCATAATACCTCGTGTCGAACGGCTGATAAACGACAGGATCTCGTCACGTTCATCCGTAGGATGCATGGTAGTTTCAACAATTTCGACAGCACGGCTTACATTGTAACCACTCAGGAAAATAATCCGGTAGATATCCTGTATCTCGTTAATTTTCTCGTTCGAGAATCCTCTCCTGCGCATGCCAACCGAGTTTATTCCAACATAGGAAACCGGTTCGCGTGCAGCTTTTGTAAAAGGAGGCACATCTTTACGCACCAGCGAACCACCCGAAATCATGGTATGCTGACCAATTGTAACAAACTGATGCACGGCCGACAAGCCGCCGATTATTGCGTAATCTTCAACTGTGATATGGCCTGCAAGTGCAACCGCATTGGCTAGTATGCAATTGTTACCTACAATACAATCGTGGGCAATATGTGCGTATGCCATAATCAGGCAGTTGTTTCCAACAACAGTTTCCATGTTGGCTTTCGTGCCTCTGTTAACGGTAACAAATTCCCTGATGGTAGTATTATCGCCAATTCGTACAATTGAATCTTCACCCGAATATTTTAAATCCTGTGGTACCGCTGCAAGTACAGCTCCCGGAAAAATCCGGCAGTTTTTCCCTATGCGTGCACCTTCCATAATAGTAACATTGGATCCTATCCAGGTGCCTTCGCCAATTTCCACATTTTTCTCGATGTTAACGAAGGGTTCAATCACCACATTTTTGGCAACATTCGCCTGAGGGTGTACATAAGCTAAGGGTTGATTCATTGTATTTTTTATTAGGGTTTCAGGGTTTCTGGTTGCTGGGTTGCTGGGTTGCTGGGTTCAGGTTTCAGGGTTTCTGGTTGCATGGTTTCCAATTTCTAGTTTCTACTTTCCAGTTTCCAGTCACCAGTTTCCAGTTTCCAGCCTCCAGTTTCCAGATCCGTTTATAGAGTATTATTTCTTTCGTACAATCTGGGCCATAAGCTCAGCTTCGGTCACTATCTTATCCCCAACCCAGGCCGTTCCGCGCATATGGCAAATGCCCCGGCGTACAGGAGAGATCATTTCGAGGACAAATACGAGTGTGTCGCCCGGAACCACTTTTTGCCTGAATTTTACGGCATCTATCTTAAGGAAGTAGGTAACATAACTATCCGGATCCGGAACGGAATGCAACACGAATATTCCTCCTGTCTGAGCCATGGCTTCAATCTGAAGCACCCCTGGCATAACAGGTTCATCAGGAAAATGTCCCACAAAGAAAGGTTCGTTCATGGTCACATTCTTCACACCAACAACCCTTTTGTCGCTGATCTCCATTATTTTGTCAATCAGGAGGAATGGAGGACGGTGAGGAAGTATTTTTTTGATGTCATTGATATCGTATACCGGTTTTTTGCAAAGATCAATATTTGGTCCTTTAGGAGCGTTTTTTATATGCTCGCGTATGAGTTTGGCAAAATTGGTGTTCACAAAGTGACCAGGACGGGTAGCAATTATATGGCCTTTTATCGGCATCCCAACCAGTGCCAGATCGCCTATTACATCAAGAAGCTTATGCCGGGCCGGTTCGTTATGAAAACGAAGTTCAAGGTTATTGAGGATGCCTTCTTTCAGTACTGTAATTTTAGGTTTATTGAAATGCTTTGCCAGGCTATCCAACTCTTCCTGACTGAGCAAACGCTCAACAAACACGATTGCATTGCTTACATCTCCGCCTTTGATCAGGTTGTTATTGATTAAGAATTCGAGATCATGGAGAAACACAAAAGTGCGGCAATCCGCAATTTCTTTCCTGAAATCTTCGATATCGGCTATGGATGCATATTGTGTTCCGAGTATGCGGGTTTCGAAATCTATCATTACCGAAAGGCGGAAGCTGTCGTCGGGTACGAGCACCATTTCGCTTTTGCGCTTGGCATCTGTAAGGGTGAGTGTGTTACGGAACTCGAAATACTCGCGATTAGCTTCTTGTTCAACTATGCCTGCAGTATCAAGAGCGGCTACAAAAAAACGGGCACTGCCATCCATGATGGGCATTTCCTCGTTATCAACTTCTACAAGGATATTATCAATTCCCAGCCCGGCAATCGAAGCAAGTACATGTTCAATGGTAACAAGTCTTACTCCTCTGTATTCCAAGGTTGTGCCACGTGAAGTGTCGACAACATAATCGGCAATGGCATCAATAACCGGTTTATCTTCGATATCAACCCGGCAAAATTTTATACCGTGATCGGCATCTGCCGGCTTAAAAGTTAAAGTAACTTGCTTCCCTGTATGCAGTCCCGAACCTTTTATAGTTACAGGTTCTTTAATAGTATGTTGTTTATCGAACATTAGCTGGTTTAAATTATTAGATTTTTTCTTCTACGCTGATTTTGTCAGCCTGTAATTGTTTAACTGTTTTTTCGAGATCTCCGATGCGATAAAAGAGTTTATCGAGGTTGTTGAAAATTGCTATCACGCGCCTGAATTTGCTGATTTCCAATGCAGGGGATCCTAAAATGACAATTCCAGGTTTAGTAATACTATGTGCTATTCCGGATTTACCGCCAATTTTAACATCATCGGCTATTGAAATATGCCCTACAATAGCAACATGACCGCCAATCATGCAGTTTTTACCAACTTTAGCTGATCCTGCAATTCCGGATTGTGCTGCAATAACTGTATTCTCACCAATCTCAACATTATGAGCTACCTGGATCAGGTTGTCTAATTTTACGCCGCGACGAATAATAGTTGAACCAATAGTCGCCCTGTCGATGGTTGTATTTGCACCGATTTCAACATTATCCTCGATTATAACATTGCCGATCTGAGCTACTTTTTTATAATTATTGTCGCTTTGAGGAGCAAACCCAAAACCATCAGCACCAATAACGGCTCCTCCATGAATGGTGCAATTTCGCCCGATACTGCAGTCGTAATAAATTATTACACCCGGATAGAGCGTAGTATCTGAGCCTATGGTTACATTGTCACCAATATAACAATGGGGGAATATTTTTACATTATCGCCCAAAACAGCATTATCGCATATTACCACAAACTCACCAATATACTGATTAGTTCCCATTTTAGCCGATTTGGCTATGGAGGATAAGGCCGAAACACCTGTTTTAGCTTTACGCATACTGTCGTATATTTCCAACAATTTTGCAAAAGCGGTATAAGGATCGTCAACACGTATTAATGTACAAGAAAGAGGCTGCTCCGGTTCAAAATCACTCTGCACCAATACAATAGACGAACGGGTACTATAGATATATGGATAATATTTTGGATTAGCCAGGAAACTCAGCCCCTCAGGTTCGCCATCTTCGATTCTGGCAAGGCGGTTTACTTTAATATCCGGATTTCCGTCAATAGTGCCGCCTAGGAGGCCGGCGATGTCTTTTGCAGTAAATTCCATCAGGATCAAATAAGTTAATTTCCAGTTGGTTAAAAAAGTTTGCAAATATAGATATTATAATTAACATAAATCCCACTTACTCACAACATATCCTAAACAGAAAAGATCGCAACCTTGACCAATTTTTGTATTTTTGCAGCCTTTTGTTATGAACGACTCAACCATCCGATATCAATATAACCCTGCCCTTGTTGACTCAACAGGCTTTTTCGATTATTGCATTCCGTTAAGTAATGAGAGCTTGCCTCGGGTCGCCGATTCGGTGCGAAAATATTATGACTTCAGCATTTTCGACTATATAACACCCCCGCCTCTCCAGAAGCAATACTTACGAACAACTTCTTTATTCAGTCCTCATTACCTTACACCAAGGCATACGGAGAATATGGCGATTAACCGGCAGTCAACCGACTGGATAACTATCGTATTTGTAATCTGCCTTTTTATCCTTGCCTGGGTTCAAACCTTGTATTCAAAAAGGCTTCGTCAGATATTCCGGGCAGCAGCCCAGCCTCATTTTGTTAACCAACTGGAGCGCGAAGGAAATCTTTTTCGTGAACGAATATCGCTTGGCCTTGGCTTTGTTTACTACGCGGTAAGCTCAATTTTTATTTATCAGTTTTTCAAAGTGTTTGTTGGATATGGAGTTCCAGGAGTGAGCAATGTAATTTTTGCAGCCATCATTTTCACAAGTTTGTTTTTATACGAAACGGTCAGAATGTTGTTGGTGTATACTTTGGGCATAATTTTCCGAACAAAGGAATTTGCGAGGCTATACCAATTAAACATATTGATATTCAACCAGATAATAGGTGTTATTTTATTTCCTGTGAGTCTCATGGCAATCTATTGGAATAGTATGGCTTTTGTGTTGGCAGGCGTTATAATTATCTCATTAATATTGTTTTATCGATTTTTCAGGGGTTTTTTAACCGGTTTGGCCAACAAGGACTATAATTTGCTTTATTTATTTTTATACCTTTGCACCCTCGAAATTTTACCCCTGTTACTAATTTTTAAGGTAATAAGTAGAATTTAATGTTTGAATTTTTTTAAATTTTTTTTAAATAACCATAGGTAACGTGAATAAGATCAAGAACATACTGGTTTCACAGCCTGTTCCGGCAGATTTAGAGAAGTCACCTTACGGCGATTTGATTAGGAAGCATGGAGTGAACATAGAGTTTATAAAGTTTTTCAAAATCGAAAGTGTTACTGTTCGTGAATTTCGTGATGAGAAAGTTTATATCAACGAACACACTGCCATCATTTTTAACAGCAAGCATGCAGTTGATCATTTCTTCAGCATAGCTAAAGATGTAAGGATTGATATTCCTGAAACGATGAAATATTTCTGCACCTCGGAATCTGTTGCCTTGTATTTACAGAAATACGTTCAGTTTCGTAAGCGTAAAATTTTCTATTCCGAAAATGATCTGTCGCAATTAATGGATCTGATACGTAAGCATAAATCCGAACGTTTTTTGCTTCCCTGCTCGGATAATCACAGTAAAGAGTTGCCCGATATGCTTGAAGCAGCGAAAATCAATTATAGCGAAGCGATTTTATATCGCACGGTACCTGTTGACATGAAGGATGTGGTTGATATTTCCCAATATGATATGCTGGTCTTTTTCAGCCCCCAGGGAATACGTTCTCTTTTTCACAATTGGCCTGGGTTCCAGCAAGGCAACATTGTAATCGGATCATTCGGCAGTACAACTGCTTTAGCCGCAGCAGCAGCTGGGCTTAAAGTAAATATTGCGGCACCAAGCCCGGCTACTCCTTCGATGACGATGGCTATTGATGCTTACTTCTCAAAATGCCAGAAGAAAGCCTAAACTTCATATAATTATTTCCGAAAACCCCGTTAATACACGTTATTTTCGGGGTTTGTTGTTCTTCATGACCGCACTTGAATTAAAAGTGGAGCAGCCGTGATCAGAAAACACTAATTTTGCAAGCTCAGAGCCAG
>CAIXAQ010000179.1 GCA_903917425.1 uncultured Bacteroidales bacterium | reverse complement strand
CCAAAAAGCACAAATGGAGTATTAATAGAATATTGCTCTGAATAACATATTTTAACCTTAGGCTGAATTTTCTCTCGGGTAAATTATAAAGTCATATTACAATTAAATTCGGCAATGATAAAATTTCTCGATCTGCAAAAAATAAACACGCAATACGCTACAGAGCTCAAGAAAGTTGCCTCCGAAGTTATTGATTCCGGCTGGTACCTTCTTGGCGAAAGAGTCAATTCTTTCGAAACTAACCTGGCAAAATATATCGGTGTACAACATGCCATAGGTGTGGCAAATGGATTAGATGCTCTGCGGCTTATCCTTAAAGCTTATATCGAAATGGGTATTATGCAGGAAGGTGATGAAGTAATAGTGCCTGCAAACACTTACATTGCTACCATCCTGGCCATAACTGACAATCGCTTGAAACCAATATTAGTTGAGCCGGATATAAATACTTACAATCTGGATATTTCACTGCTTGAAAAGCACATTAATCCGCGAACCCGTGCTATCATGGTTGTACATCTTTATGGACGGGTATGTTGGAATGAAGAACTTGAAGCCATTGCCAGGAAAAACAATTTAAAAATCATTGAGGACAATGCACAAGCTATAGGCGCAATATGGAATGGCCGCAGAAGCGGGTCTTTAGGTGATGCGGCAGGTAATAGCTTTTACCCTGGCAAAAACCTCGGTGCTCTTGGCGATTCGGGTGCAGTAACAACAAACGATGATGAATTGTCAATAATGGTGCGTGCATTAGCCAATTATGGCAGTACTGAAAAATACGTAAACAACTATCAGGGACTCAATAGTCGTCTCGACGAAATACAAGCTGCATTTTTAGATGTCAAACTTAAATATCTGGACGCTGAGAATAAACGTCGCCGCGAAATTGCGCAGTATTACTGTGAAAACATCAAACACCCGGATATAAGTCTGCCTCACAATCTTAACTATTCACTATTCACTATTCACTATTCACTAAATCACGTTTGGCATTTGTTCGTTATCCGTCATCCTGATCGCAAAAAACTGCAAAATCACTTAACAGAACATGGCATCCAAACCCTTATCCACTATCCAATCCCTCCTCATCTCCAATTAGCTTATAAAACTTTGAATACTTTAAGTTTCCCAATCACCGGGCAAATCCACAACGAAGTTTTAAGTTTACCTCTTAGTCCGGTTATGACTGAAGAAGATGTTCAACAAGTAATAAATATTGTAAATGCGTATTAATTTAAACAAAAATTTAATCCAGTTACTGGGGGGCTTCTCTGTCGTTGGTCTGATTACTACCATACTTTCATTAGCCTTAATTTACATTCTCCTTAAACTTATGCATACGCCTCTTATAGTTACATATATTGGAATATATGCATCAACTATCTTGCTTTCTTTCTTTTTAAACTCAGTTTTTGTTTTTAGGTCAGGTTTGTCTTTCGGCAATATTTCAAAATATTTCCTCATTTATCTGAGTGGAATGTTTTTCGGCACTTTACTCTTGTGGCTGTTTAAAAAAGCACTGCCTGTTGAGAATTATATCTTAGGTTACGCAGTGCTTCCATT
>CAIXAQ010000178.1 GCA_903917425.1 uncultured Bacteroidales bacterium | reverse complement strand
GATACTATTAGATACTGGACGTCTAATGTATTTTCAGCTCCATTATTGTTTGATACTGTAGTTTACAATAAGCTATTGGTAAGGAATGGGAGTGGTGATTATTTGATGGAACAACGCAGGCTCAATAACTACCGGATAATTGCAGTGCAATTAATACACTACAATTACAGGTACTCAAATGATTATTTGCAAACAGGATTTTTCAAAAGATTTACTGCTCCCGATAATGTTTCAATAACTTTAACGCAAGGAACTTTTATAATAAAAAATTCAACGGGTAAGTTCTTATTTGGCCTGGCGTTCGATCAACCATTTGTAATGGCTCTGTATCTGCAATATTTCGTATTTCTGCTTTTTGTTTCCAGTTTGCTTTCCTTGGTTTCTCTTATTTATATTTTGACGCGTGCATTTCTAGGAGAGAAAAAACCGATTTGGGTACTTTATTTAGCTTTTATTCTTGAAATATTAATTCTCAGAGCAATACAGTTTCATTTCCGGTTTCCGAATGATTTGTACCAAATAAAACTTTTCAATCCGGCATATTTTGCGTCCTCTGAATTATTACCGTCGTTGGGCGATTTTTTAATTAGTGCATTGTTAGGCTTACAAATAGTGTTTTATGCTGTTAAGCAATCAATAACTATGAAGAGAATGTCAGTAAAGCCCGATCTTTATAGAATTCTCAAAGCGTTGTTAGCAGTTTTGGTTCTTATAATTACGTATAACAGTCTATTTCATATACTTAGTGGTATTGTAATAAATTCTAATATTTCATTTCGCTTCGAAAATCTACTAAGTTTACCGGACATAAGCCACATAGGTGTATTGATTATAGTTTCTGTATTATTGGGTTTTATACTGACGTTTAAACTGGTAGTACAATATTTCTTGAATAATAATATTGGATTAAAACCGATGGGATGGATTACTCTTAGCGGAATCTTAGCGCACATATTGTTTGCATTTTCATTGAACTCTTTTGATTTTGTTGCCACTCTTTTTTTGATAGCTATTTTAGTTTTGTTGCTTCTGGAAATAGCAAACAATTCTTCCGGAAAATTCGGACTGGCTCAAATACTTACACTGTCGGTTATTTTATCTGCAATGGCTACTTACACCGTACTTAAGGCGGAAACAATGCGCGAACATGAAAAACGCAAATTGCTCGCTATACATCTTTCGGATTCAAGGGATAACCTTGCCGAATACTATTTCAGGGAGGCGTCGAAGAGTATCAGAAAAGATAGATTAGTAAATGTAACCTTATCCAAATTTAAAAATGACTCCTCTGTAAATGGAATTGCAAATTATATAAAAGAACAATATTTTTCCGGTTATTGGGACAAATATATTGTGCAAATTACTGTATGTCAAAAAGATAAGAAACTTAGTATAAAACCAGGGAATCTAATTACAGATTGTGACTCATATTTTAAAGGAAAAATTGATCAGTTTATGCAGCCTGTTTCTGCCGAGGGTTTATATTTTCTAAAACAATCCGTAGATGCCATGTACTATTTGGGTAGAATTAATATCGAGACAGATAGTTCGGAAAGTGGAATACCAAATAGTACTATTTTCGTCGAAATCAGTTCAAATTCGATTGGAGAAGGATTGGGATATCCGGAATTATTAATTGACAGTAAAAATACAGATGTTGATAATCTGGATGGCTATTCCTATGCTTTTTATTACAAAGGAGAACTGGTAAAAAACCTTGGTAAATATTCATTTGATTTTGAAAATATTGATTGGACTGGTCAAAAACTGGATAAAGGATTTTATAATTCTCAAGGGTATAGCCATCTGGTATTTAATATAGATAAGGATACTTTGATTGTATTGAGCAAAGAAATTCCGAATGTCTCCGATCTGATTTCTCCATTTTCGTATATCTTACTTTTGCTCCTGAGTATTTTGTTGATTACTAATTGGTTAAATGGAACAACGTCAAGCTGGCGTTTGGGAATTTACACCCTTCGTTTACGTTTGCAGGTAAATATGATCATGGTTATAGTGGTATCTTCAGTGGTTTTAGTAACGGTTAGTTTATTGTTTATCAATAAATTAAATACAAACAAGAACAACGAAATACTTAATGAGAAATTAAATTCCATTCTGGTTGATCTGGAAACAAGATATGCCAATATCAGCACATTTGATAGCATCAACAAAGACGACCTTTCGGATTTACTGCTTAATTTCTCAAATACATATTTCACTGACATCAATATTTTTGATACCAGAGGAATGCTTCTTGCATCTTCACGCGATCAGATTTTTAAGGAGGGGATGATTTCCGAACAAATCAATCCCGCAAGTGGCAGACAATTGATGATAGACAAACGGAGTTTCTTTATTCAACGCGAAAATATCGGTACCTATTCCTTTCTCTCAGCATATGCGCCTGTGCGCAATGCTGATAATCAACTTTTAGGATTTATTAATTTACCTTATTTTGCCCGTCAGGGAGAAATAAGAAGAGAAATTTCCGGTCTTATTTCGGCATTCGCAAACATCTATATTATCATGATTTTAATAACGATTTTACTTGCTGTTATACTGTCGCGTTATATTACCAAACCTTTACAACAAATAGGATACCAGTTTAGCAAGGTCAAAATAGGAGACAAAAACGAAAAGATTGATTGGACCCGAAAAGATGAAATAGGCCGGTTGGTTGACGAATATAACCGGATGATTGACCAAATGGAAAAAAGTGCTGAATTGCTTGCCCGAAGTGAACGCGAAAGCGCCTGGCGACTCATGGCCAGGCAAGTGGCGCATGAAATAAAGAACCCGTTAACACCGATTAAACTTAGCATGCAATTGTTGATGCGTGCCTGGAACGACAAAGCTCCGGATTGGGATGCCAGGTTAGAGCGTTTTTCGCAAACGCTTATTATGCAAATAGATACACTTTCTGCAATTGCTACTGAGTTTTCGGATTTTGCCCAGATGCCTGAACCACAGATTCAGCAATTTGATATTATACCCATAGTACAGCAATCGCTTGCCTTGTTTCGTGACCAACCGGATTGCGAGATCATTTTCAGGTGTGAGCTGCAGGAATGTTTTGTAAAGGCCGATCCCAACCAGATAATACGGGTTTTTAATAATTTGATAAAGAATGCGTTACAGGCTATTCCCGCGGGAAAGCATGGAATTGTTACAATAATACTAGGTAGAAAAGATAAAAACTGCGAAATAGTTTTTGAGGATAATGGATCTGGTATTTCCGATGAAATACAAGCCCGTATTTTTTCGCCTAATTTCACTACAAAAACAGCAGGCATGGGCCTTGGTTTGGCCATGGTAAAAAATATACTGGATAATTTGTCAGGACGCATCTGGTTTGAAACAGATCCACAAAAGGGCAGCAAATTCTATATCTTACTGCCACTTAATGGTTCAGAAATGCACTAATCCTGAGTAATCAGCGCATACTGAGAAGTATGAATTTGAAAATTGAAACAGGCTAAAACAAAGATAATCTGAAAGATACAAAACAATACCAATAAATAATATTGAGCAATTTAATAATTGCGCTTCTGTGTTAAAATCATCAATTGTCTCAATCCTGATTGGTTTTTACTTGTTACATTAATTTAGCTCCAAAATGTGTATGTTAGCCAAAGTCACTAAATTCCGTACTTTTGCAGGCTTAAATCCAATCCTCGATTGAATCCTTTAAAACAATTAGCTGGTCAAACTGCAATTTATGGACTGAGTTCTATAGTTGCACGGATCATTAATTTCTTTTTTGTCCCGCTTTATACCCGCATGCTCACAACCGGAAATTACGGGTTAGCTTCCGAATTATTGGCCTATATTGCTCTTTTACAGGTAGTTCTTACATTTGG
Organism: uncultured Bacteroidales bacterium; assembly: GCA_903917425.1. Classification (GTDB taxonomy): domain Bacteria; phylum Bacteroidota; class Bacteroidia; order Bacteroidales; family UBA4417; genus UBA4417. Next base: position 5,896 of record CAIXAQ010000178.1, on the reverse strand, counting down.
AATGGAAACCGGTTTTTTCAGGTTCGCAAGCAAAGACAAGAGTAGGGCAGAGGTTATTTTTTCGACTGCTCTTATTTCACTTGGTTCAACATCGTTGTCATTCCTGCTGTTGATTACATTATTCGCCGGTCCGATCAGCCTGTTTGCTGAACATCCGGCAAATTATATCATTTATTCTGCTCTTATTCTGGCTATCGACTGTTTTACCGCCATCCTTTTTGCCGAACTCAGGTTTAAAAACAAAGCATTTAAATTTGCTTTGTTCCGCACCATTAAGATCCTTTCAGAAGTAAGTTTTAACCTCATGTTATTCCTCTACTTACCAAAGTACTTCATTACGCATCCCGACTCGGTTTTACTGAATTTTATTCCGGCTACTCCCGATTACGGATATATTCTGATGGCTATACTTTTAAGCTGTATAGTGTCATTGGTGCTGTTTGTCCCGCGATTATTGAACCTGCACTTTGTATTTTCAAAACAACAATTTCATGAGTTGATTATTTATTCACTTCCTCTCATGATTGCCGGATTGCCGGGTGTAGCAAACGATTTTATAAGCCGTATCTTCTTTCGGTTTTTTGCTCCAACAACTTCTCCCTGGCAGGATCAGCTTGGAATTTTTAATGCAAATGTCAAGCTGGCTGTTTTTATGGTTTTGTTCGTCCAAATGTTTCGTTATGCTGCCGAACCCTTCTTTTTTTCGTCTTCAGCGCGCGACGATATGAAGAAAATATATGCCGACGTGATGAAATATTTTGTAGCATTTTGTGTTCTTATTTTCCTGTGTATTGCCATGTACCCCGAACTATTTGCGCTTCTGCTTGGCAAAGAATTCAGAATTGGCATAGGTGTTTTGCCTATAATGTTGATAGCCAATATCTTACTTGGTATTGTGTTCAACCTTTCCATGTGGTACAAATTATCAGGGAAAACGCGTTACGCACTCACAATTACCATGCTTGGACTTGGAATAAACCTGCTTATAAATATAGTTTTTATGCCTGTTTATGGTTATTTGGCTGCGGCATGGGGATACCTCTTCAGTTACCTGGCGATGGTTATTTTTAGTTATTACCTAAGTCGCAAATACTATCCCATTCCTTACGAGTGGAAAACAATACTACTGTATCTTTTGACAGGAGTCGCGATTTACCTGATCAGCGTATTTATTGCTCCTTCATCACTTTGGATACGAATTTTACTTAATACGCTGTATATCATTATTTTTGTAGGCTTTGTGCTGAAAAGAGAAAATATAGACCTGCGAAAAATCACAGCCCAGTTAAAACGCGTTTAATCAACAAAATAAGCAACAGATATTTGTATGAAAGTGAATATTGTTAACCGCTCACGATTTCCTTTGCCTCAGTACGCTACAATCCATTCTGCCGGCCTCGACCTGAGAGCCGATACAGAACTGAAAATTACCTTAAAACCGCTGGAACGGACTTTGGTTCCAACCGGTTTGTATATTGAATTACCCGAAGGCTATGAGGCGCAGGTGCGACCGAGAAGTGGCCTGGCTGCAAAACACGGAATATCAATCGTTAACTCACCGGGAACAATTGATCCCGATTACAGGGGAGAAATTAAAGTTATTCTGGTAAACCTGTCGGATACCCCTTTTATTCTTGAGCCCGGTGAACGGATAGCTCAAATGGTCATTGCACAATTTGAACATATAAGTTGGAACGAAGTTGAAGCATTATCAGAAACCGCCAGGGGCGAAGGCGGATTTGGTCATACCGGCGTGAAATAGGGTAGGAGCAAGGTCAATAAGGTATAAGGTAAACTATAAAACAATTATTAAAACCTTTATCAACCTATCAACCTATCAACTCATCAACCCATCATTTATCAACCCCTTAACCCAATTACAACTAACACTAAACTATTTACTTAGCATAATTATTTGAATGAACAAGATAATCTCAATAGTACTGCTTTTTGCCATTTTATGGCCTGCATGCGGATATTCGCAGAAACACGAGAAAAAAAAGAGAAAAGACAAAGACAGCACCGAAAAAGTTGATAATTCAACGGAAGTAACGAATATTTTTATCGATGCCACTACCGCTAAATTACTTGGTGATAAAGAAAAAGCAATTTCGTTGTACGAATCATGCCTCAGGAAAAACCCTCAGCATGCAGCCTCGATGTACGAACTCGCGCAATTGTATTTTGATACCAGCGATTATTCAGCAGCAGCGCGTTTTGCAGAGCAGGCAATGGAACTGGAACCTGGAAATAAATGGTATAAATTACTGCTTGTCGAGATATATGGCAAAGCCGGCGAGAAAAAACAGTTGCTCGAAATATGTGAGAAACTCGTTAAACAGGACCCGGGCAATGTTGATTTTCTGTACGAGTTATCCAACGCTTACCTGATGAACAACGATGGAAACAGTGCCATTAAAACCTATGATAAAATTGAAGAAATCATTGGTGTAACCGAGGAAATTTCTTTACAAAAACAAAAAATATACCTGATTCAGAAGAAAACAGACCAGGCTGCCGAAGAAATTGAAAAACTGAGGACTCAATTCCCGGAAGAGGAAACACGCTACCTTTCGATATTAGCAGAGATGTATATGCAGGCAGGAAAACCGGACAAAGCAGCCGAATATTATGAACAAATACTAAAAACGGATCCTCAGAATACTTACATACATATCACATTAGCTGATTATTACAAACAAAAAGGAGACAAAAAACGAGCTTTTGATGAGCTGAAAATTGGATTTGCAAATCCGGCTCTCGACATTGATACAAAAATCCGGGTGTTACTTTCTTACTTCACAGTGAGTGAAATTTACAACGAGAATAAATCAGACGTTTTTCAACTGGCCCAGATACTTGTGAAAACACATCCTGACGATCCCAAAGCACATTCGATGTATGGTGATTTTCTGCTTGACGATAAAAAATATGCTGAAGCCCGCGATGAGTACCGAAAAGTTATATCAATTGATAGCAGCCGCTATGCGGTGTGGGAAAGTTTATTAAATACGGATATACAATTAACTGATTATGAATCGCTGACTAGTGAAGCCAGCCGGGCGATTGAGCTATTTCCATTATTGCCGGTTCCATATCTTTTCAAAGGAGTTGCTTTACTGGAGAAAAAACAAATTGCCGAATCAATCAGCAGTTTTAATACCGGGGTTAAGCTCGTTAGCGGCAACATTCCTTTGCAGTTGCAGTTTTATACGTACCTTGGCGATGCTTATAACCGCGATAAAAACTACAGTTTGTCGGACGAAAGTTACGATAAAGCGTTAAAACTGGATCCTGAAAACAGCCTCGTGCTTAACAATTATGCCTATTACCTTTCGTTGAGAAACGAAAACCTGGATAAGGCTGAAACCATGGCGGCAAAAGCGGTGAAATCAGATCCCAGTAATCCTGCCAATATGGATACATACGGTTGGGTATTATATAAATTGGGGCGATATACCGAAGCAGCTGAGTGGGTTGAGAAAGCAGTTGCGGCCACCCCCGCTGCCGATCCTGATTTACTGGAACACCTTGGCGATATTTACTATAAGTTGGGAAATGTGGATAAAGCTGTTGATACATGGAAAAATGCGCTGAAAGCCGGGAAAGGTTCGGAATTTTTAGAGAAAAAAGTAAAGGAAAGGAAGCTGTATGAGTAGTATTACCGGCATACATGTGCGATTATCGCTCCTGATGATGGCTCTTTTCCTTGTTTCATGCACAGGAAGCCGCAAGGCTGTTAGAGAGCCTTTAAAAGAGCAGGGGACTGAATACCTGGTAGGAAAGTTAAAAGAAAATGAATTGAAATTTCATCAATTTTCAGCTAAATTCAGTGCAACCTATAGCGTAGACCGGAAGAAAACGACCGTTACCGGCAATTTACGCATTGAACACGACAGTATCATCTGGATTTCGATCACTCCCGCTTTAGGTCTCGAAGCGGTTCGGTTTATGCTTACCCCCGATTCAATTAAATATATCAACAGGCTAAACAACAGCTATTTGAAACAGGATTTTTCCTTTATTAATCAACTGCTTAACAAAACTCTTGATTACGATATGGCTCAATCATTTTTGTTAGGAAATGATTTCTCGCTGTATGAATCGAATTCGTTCAGGGCATCGGTTGATAATCAGCAGTATAAGCTTAATACATCAAACAGGCGCAAGATCCGCATGGCTGTGCGGCGCAGCGACGAAGATATAAGCATACCACTGCAAAGCATCTGGCTCGATGCAGTAAGTTTCAAAATATCAAAGGTGTTATTGAAAGAAGCCGAACGCGATAACCGCAAATTTGAAGCAACTTATTCAGACTTTGAAGAAGCGGAAGGAAATCTGATTCCCACAAAGCTGAATTTCGGTGTCGAAACAGTGGATAAAAAGATCATGATCATGATTACGTACTCAAAAATACAGATTAACAAAGAACAAACATACCCGTTCAGGATACCGGAAAACTACACCGAAATACAAGATTTACAGCCACGTAAGAAATGACAGAAAATTTGCGGAATGCTGCATTAGTTTATAAAATTCTGATTATCAGTGTTGTTATAATTATTTTAGCAACCGTGGCTGTGCATTTGGGTGCTCAAAATGACAAAAACAAATTGGAAAGTCGCAAATCGAAACTCGAAAGAGAAATCGTTGAAATGAACAGGGAGTTGGAGTTGACTCAAAAAAACAAATCGGCCAATCTGAACCTGTTAATACTGATTAATAAAAAAATCAATAAGCGGGAGGAACTGATTAATGAAATTGAACAGGAGGTCGGAAGTATTGACAACCAGGTTCAAAAACTGAGCGATACGATATTCAGTATAACGATGAACCTGAATAATTTAAAAAAGGAATATGCCCGTATAATTTATTCGACTTATCGCAACCGGGGGGCTACAAACAGGCTGATGTTTATTTTTTCATCGCGAAACTTCAACCAGGCCTACAAAAGGTTGAAATACCTCCAGCAATATACCGAATACCGGAAATTACAGGTAAAATCAATAGCCGAATCGCAGAGGACACTGGCTACAAAAAAACTGGATTTCGAATTGCGGAAATCATCAAAACTTACATTAAAGCATTCGCAAGAGAAAGAGCGAAATGCGCTTGCCAATGAGAAAACGGAAAAAGACAGTAAAATAAAAAATCTCACTTCGCAGGAGAAAAAGCTATTGGTAAAACTACGCGAAAATGAAGTTGCATTAGATAAACTTCAATTAGCTATTGAAAATCTCGTGGCTGCCGAAATAAAAAAGGCCAACGACGAAAAAGCTCGTAAAGCTGCTCTGGCAGCAGAAACAGAGCGCAAATCCATGGCTGAAAACGAACGCAAAGCACGAAAAGCAGAAGCTGAAAAAAAAGGAAAATCCAAAGCCGAACCCAGTACCAAATTGCCTGAACCTGCTGCGCCCGAACCAATAGCAAAAGCAGACATTTCGCGTGATGTTGCAGCAAAAACCACTGTTGTTAAATCAAACAGCATGTCGGTAACAGCCGAAGATGTGGCACTTACAGGGAGTTTTGCCGGTAACAAAGGTCGTTTGCCGTCGCCTATCGAAAAGGGAGTATTAATATCTTCGTTTGGGGAGCATCCACATACCGAATTTCAAAATATAAAAATTAAAAATAATGGCATTGATATACTCTCGGCACCAGGTACAAAGGCAAAAGTGGTTTTCGATGGTGAAGTTTCGAGTGTAATGTTTATTGCCAACCTCAACTACGTGGTCATAGTGCGTCATGGCGATTACCTAACGGTATATTCCAATCTTGCCGATGTTACAGTGAAAAAAGGAGATAAAGTTAAAACGCAGCAAACGCTGGGTACGGTTTTTGCCGCGCAGGGCGAAAACAAAGCGCGGTTTCACTTCGAACTATGGCAGGGAACCCT
>CAIXAQ010000177.1 GCA_903917425.1 uncultured Bacteroidales bacterium | reverse complement strand
TACACTTTATTGTTTCCCGTGAGTTGCACTCACGGTTATTGAAGTTCTCCCCCTTCGGGGGAAACGCCCCCATTTTGATACTTGACTTGAAGGGATAAGCAGTCTATTTTAATCCATTTGCTTTGATGCCCGAATCCAAAAGAATAATTCAGATGCTTTCTTTTTAAATCGGAAAAATCACTCCTTCAGCTATCTGAATTGCCATACAATTTCTTTATAATAACTTCCTCCGGTTTTTAATCATCTTTTTGCATATATTATTTTATTACGATTAGATTTGCATAAAAATTTCTGTATGAAAAATATCGGCAGAATTCTTATTGTCAGCTTGCTTTTATTGACCGGAATATTTGTTCCGATTCAAGCCAAAGCTGCTATAAAACTCCCTGCACTGATCGGAAACAACATGGTGTTGCAGCAAAATGCTGAAATTAATGTTTGGGGCTGGGCCGATGCCGGCGAAAAAATCAGCATCCTGGCAAGCTGGCTTACTACTCCCGCATTGACAACCACCACCACCGATGGTAACTGGAAGACGGTAATCCATACTCCGAAAGCCGGAGGTCCGTATAAAATGATCATTTCGGGTCGCGATTATTCCATTACCATCGAGAATATTATGATTGGCGAAGTCTGGATTTGTTCAGGACAGTCGAATATGGAGTTTACCCTGGCCGACCTGAGCGGCTGGCGGTATTATTTGCCCGAAGTCCATGATGAAGTTGCATCAGGAGCCTACAGCAGCGTCCGTTTGTTTACAGTTCAAAAAGATACTTCAGCAATTCCACTTGACAATTGCAGGGGAAACTGGCTGGTGGCCGACACCAATACGGTAAATAATTTCAGTGCAACAGCCTGGTTTTATGGATCGTATCTGAGTAAAAAACTGGGTGTTCCTGTCGGGTTGTTGTCAGCGGCATGGGGTGGTACACCTGCCGAGGTATGGACACCTGTCGAGAGTATTAAAGCCGAACCGGAGCTTGGGTTTTATCTCAGTCATTTTAACGGAAGTCAATGGTGGCCAGGCACACTAGGGGTTCTGTATAATGCAATGATCCATCCTTTGCTGAATTATAAAATTAGAGGTGCCATATGGTACCAGGGCGAGTCGAACCGCTCCGATGCCAGATTGTACCCGTTATTGATGAATACCTTGATCACTTCGTGGCGGAAAGCATGGCAAAACTATGATTTCCCGTTTTATTTTGTACAAATTGCTCCCTACAACTATGACGAACCACTCACTGGTGCCTTATTGCGTGAAGCACAGCTTAAATGCCTTTCCGTTTCGGGCACTGGTATGGCTGTAACCATGGATATTGCCGGAGATATTAACAATATTCATCCAAAAAATAAACTCGATGTAGGGAAGCGCCTTGCTTTATGGGCTTTGAGTCAAACATACGGAGTTAACGGAATTAGTTTTTCAGGACCAATCTATTCAGGAATGAAGATAACCGGGAGAGATGTAACTCTCGGGTTTCAACACGCTGACAAGGGTTTGAAGCTTGCTAACACCGATAAAAATAACTTCACTGTTGCTGGTGCCGACCATTTATTTTACCCGGCATCTGTAAAAATAAAAGACAGTACGCTGCTTATTTCGTCACCAAAAGTGAAAATTCCGCTGGCTGTAAGGTATGCTTTTACCAATACATCCGAAGCCACACTTTTTAACGGAACCGGGTTGCCGGCTTCTTCTTTCCGGACCGATAACTGGGATATTATAACCGAAAATGCGGTTCTGAAACCCTTCTTTGATCCGGACACTAAAAAATTATCATACCTCCTAACTACAAAAGCAAGGGAATCAGATATTTACTACGAATATAATAAACAACCGGCCAAAAATTCGCCGCGTTTTCTTAATCCGATACCTGCTGCCAGGCAGGGAACTTTATTTGCTACAGTCGCCCGCGACGGGTATTTATCGGAAATAAGCCAAAGCTGGAAAATTATTGCCAAT